>JAAZGI010000030.1 GCA_012511315.1 Clostridium sp. | reverse complement strand
TTCTTAAAGATATGACCCAGATGAGCTTAGAAGTGGAATGGAATAAAAACAATTATGATGAAACCTTTATTGGGAAACAAACGATTGTTGGCTCATTAATTCTTCCTGAAGATGGATTGATATTAAATCCTAAAGAGCTAACTGTAACGATTGATCTGATTACTGAAAATACTGAGAGAATCTTTGGTAAAGATCGTTATGAAACGGCCTTAGAAATTAGCCGCCGCACCTTTGAAGAGTCTGATACAGTCATTTTAATTAATGGTGAGGCACTAGCTGATTCACCATTGGCAAGCCCGCTGTCTATCGTATTAGACGCACCGATTCTAATGGTGGAAAAAGATGTAGTGAGCCCAGATGTAGAAGCTGAAATAGAGCGACTGGGAGCAGACAACATTATTTTAATAGGTGGAGAACTGGTCATTGCGAAGACTGTGGAACAAGATCTTGTAGAAAAAGAGTTTGCAGTAGAGAGATTTGGTGGAAGAACTCGCCATGAAACGTCCCAGCTTGTTGATGAGAAGATTCGTTCCATTACAGGCATCACAGATAAAGCAGTCATCACAAACGGAACGGCAACTTATGATGCCCTAGTAATGGGGAAGGCTGCTGGAGATTTGGGTGTGGGAATTCTTTATAACGATGGTAAATCCAACAAAATGATTCAAGAAAACTTAAAACAAATTGAATCAGTTATTCTCTTAGGTGGAACCCTCGTTGAAGCTCAAAGTGTTGAAGATGAGTTAAAAGCAGCAGGAATAACTGTTGAACGAATCTCAGGATCAACCCGCTACAGCACAGCTGTTGCAGTGGCTAATAAATTCTATCCAACTTCAGATCGTATAATCATCGCTAATGGCGTCAAACCCTATGATGGAACGGCGTCTGCACCTTTAAGTGCTAGATACAATGCACCGCTACTTTTAACGAATGCTAAAGTGCTGAGCACTGAAGTTCGATTATTTATGAGAGGTAAAAACCTAACCAAGGTTTATATCTTAGGTGGTGAGTTAGCGGTATCAGAAACCGTTAAGGACGCCCTTGTAATGATGTTATACTAAACAGCAGAAATAAAAAAAATCTAAAAAAGAATAATTGAAGCAAAGAGTCGGCAAAAGAAATTTTGCTGGCTCTTTGTTTCGGTGAAAGACACCATTAAGGCTGAAAATGGTGATGGGTGAAAATGCAATCAAAGTATAAATGCTTCGTTAGATTTGAGTTAGTCTAAAAGATTGGTTTTTAAAGGAGTACTGGATTTAATTAATGAAAGGAGTTGCGATGAGCAAAGTAGAGAAAAATGGGTAAAATGGGAAAATGGGTAAATAAAAAATAAATCATCTTACTTCATTGCTATTACTTAGAAAGAAAGATATAATAATTAATGGACTATACCACATATTAAATACATGACGAGAATCTGAACTCTGTATTTTTTGTACAGAGTTTTATTTATGCCTTTTTTTGGTTGGATATTTTTAGATATGCGCATTAGCGGCGGGATCTGAGAAAATCACTGCAGCAGGCATATCGATTCTGAAGAATGAAACAGAAAAAAATAACAATTGAAAAGAGGAAATTGATTGAAAGAAACAAATGTAAACACAAATGAAGAATTAGAGATGAATCAGGATATAGAACAACAGGGGTTTGATCGCCTGGGATTAGCAGATGACGTATTGGCTGCAATTAAGGATATGGGTTTTGAAGAACCCTCTCAAATCCAGGCCCAAATTATTCCAACCTTAATGCTTGGAAATGATGCAATTGGTCAGGCACAGACAGGTACAGGAAAAACCCTTGCCTTTGGTGCACCCATGATGTCAATCTTAAAAAAATCTAAACGTAAAGTAGCAGGCTTAGTTTTGGCTCCAACTAGAGAGTTAGCGGTTCAGGTCAGCGATGAGCTGGCTCGAATAGCAAAAAAGACAAACCTTCGGGTTTTGCCTGTATTTGGTGGGGCACCCATTGATCGGCAGATGAGAGCCTTACGAGAAGGTGTTGATATTGTTGTGGGAACACCGGGACGAGTGATTGACCTAATTGGCCGTAAAAAGCTTAATGTAGAAGATATCGAGTTCTTCGTTCTTGATGAAGCGGACGAAATGCTCAACATGGGCTTTATTGAAGATGTAGAAGAGATCCTCTCCCATGCTTCAGAGAACCGCCAGACCATGTTATTCTCAGCCACTATGCCACCTGCCATCAAGAACTTAGCCAAGCGCTTCATGAAGCCGGATGCCGATCATATCGCTGTTAAGAACGTTAGTATGACGGTTGATAAAGTAGAGCAGTACTACTATGAAATTAAGCATAGAGACCGTTTTGAATCCCTTTGCCGTATCCTAGATGCAACAGATTACTCCAACGTTTTAATTTTCTGCAACACGAAAGTTAATGTTGATAAACTGACAGACCATCTAAAAGGTCGCGGTTATGATGTAGATAGTATGCATGGTGATATCAACCAAGCACAGCGCATGAGAGTCTTATCCAAGTTTAAAGACGGCGCCATTGAAATCTTAGTTGCGACAGATGTAGCAGCCCGAGGTATTGATGTTGAAAATATTACTCATGTTATTAACTATGACCTTCCTCAAGATTTGGAAGCATATGTTCATAGAATTGGACGTACCGGCCGAGCTGGTCGTTCAGGAGTTGCCTTAACTTTAGTGACACCAAGAGAATACATGGCCATTAAGCGAATTGAAAAGGTAACCCACTCAAAAATTCTCCGCAAAGAGATTCCAACCGTGGAAGATATCTTTGAATCCAAGTATTCCAGCATGGTAAATGAGATCAGCGAAGAGCTTGAAAAGGGAGAATACAAGAAGTTCTTACCTCATGTCCTTAAGCTGGATGAAGATCATAACTTAGCTGAAGTTGCAGCAGCCTTAATGATGATGCGCTACCGCGACGAGGTATCCTTTGACTATACTAAGAATAAGCTCGATGAAGGCAATGCAAATGCACGAGTCTTTATGACAGTTGGTAAGATGGATGGTCTAAATCCACTGAAACTGTTGAAATTCCTACAGAGCAATGTCAAAGTTGATTCAAGAGATATTGGTGACATCGAGATTTTGGAGAAGTTCAGTTTCTTTGAAGTTCGTAGAGACCTTGTTAATGAAGTAATTGACGCATGTAGGGGTAAAAAACTGCTCGGGCGTAAGGTTGCTATGGAATTGGCTGAAGGTAGAGACAAACGCAAGTCTAGACCAAACCGTTCCAATGTCGATCGAAATCGTGGTAGATCATCACGCCGCAAAAAAATGTACTAAAATTCTTAGTTTTAAACCCTAGGTTTCATAAAAGATTCAGTGGTTATTTTTTATGAACTGAGATAAACTAATTTAACTAGCC
>JAAZGI010000224.1 GCA_012511315.1 Clostridium sp. | reverse complement strand
GATTAAAAGCTGTGGGTGATTTCAAATAATCAATGAAAAAAGTTTGGCTTAAATGGATTTAAGGTGGTCAGTCAAGGTTAGCTTAGCCTTTGGCAAGGCGCCTAAGCTGTGCTAAATTAGAAGGGTATAGAAAGGGTTAATTTTAAATCCTTAGGAGACTAAAAAGAGATTAAAGGTCCTTTCTTTGACTCTTGGCTAGACTAAGTTTTTTTAAAAGAATATTTAGCTTAGTGATCTAGATGAACTTTCTGGAAAGGATTCAGATTAATGTTGTGCCGAAAAATCTAACAGAACTTTAGAGAAGTATCTAGAGAAATAATCTGGCAAAGGAATAGGAACATCTAGTAATCATTTTTAAAAACACCTAGTATAGGTAAAATCAAACTGCTGATCCAAAGATCTAAACTATAAATATGACACATAACGAGGTATATTATGGCCCTAACGCCAATGATGCAACAATATTTTAAATTAAAAGAAGAATACCCAGATACCATTCTGTTTTTTAGACTGGGGGATTTTTATGAAATGTTTTTTGAGGATGCACAAATAGCATCCAAAGAATTGGAATTGGTTTTAACCGGTCGAGATTGCGGCTTAGAAGAACGAGCCCCCATGTGTGGGATTCCCTATCATGCGTCGAAAAACTATATCGGACGATTGGTTGAAAAAGGCTATCGAGTAGCCATCTGTGAGCAGATGGAAGATGCTTCTTTAGCCAAAGGATTGGTTCGTCGCGATGTGGTTAAAATCATAACCCCGGGAACGATAAACGATGAAACATTTTTAGATGAAGATGCCAATAGCTATCTCATGGCTATAAAACACGGCTTTGCCCAGGGGAATATGCCCCAAATCGCTTTAGCTGTCACCGATATAACCACCGGAGACTTTCTAACCACTAGCTTTCCCTATGATTTAGAGGTGTTACGGTCAGAGCTCGCTAAATATGTTCCACGGGAAGTCTTGCTGTTTAAAGAAGATGAACTAGCGGACCTAATCCGCAAAGAATACTCCACCACCATAACCATAGGCGAAGATTTATTGCCAGCTGAGGAGGATGCCGTCTTAAACCATGAATTCACAAAAATTCAAGGAAATGTTCCAGTCAATGGCAAACTTTGTGTGCTGGGTCTTGTCAATTACTTGAAAACCACTCAAAAGATGGCCCTGTCAAATTTAACTTCCCTGGAAGCTTATTCGGTGTCAGATACCATGGCTTTAGACATTAATACCCGCCGTAATTTAGAGCTCACTGAAAATATCGTGGATAAATCAAAACGCGGTAGCTTGATTTGGATTCTAGACCAAACCGTTACCGCTATGGGCGCTCGTAACATGCGTCGCTGGATTGAAAAGCCCCTAATTGTTGGCCAAGAGATTAATAACCGCCTGGATGCAGTGGACGCTTTATACAGGGATTTAGGCTTCACCGAAGAACTCCGTGAAACCTTGAAAGGGGTTTATGATATTGAACGGATGTCTGGCAAGGTGGCTCAAAAAAGCATTAACCCAAGAGAACTCTTAAGTTTAAAAAACTCCTTGCTGCGCATTCCGAAAATTAAAGAACTCTTAGGACGCATTAACTATGGCGTTTTAGAAGATCTCCATGATGAACTGGATGAACTTAGCGATGTTGCCCAGCTAATTGATTTGGCCATTGCCGATGACGCTGGGGTCATCTCCAAAGAAGGGGAGATTATTAAAGACGGCTACAATCAAGAAGTGGATGAACTGCGTGACATTAAAAGCCATGGTCGCCAATGGATCGCTGCTCTGGAAGCCCAAGAACGTAAATTCTCAGGGATTAACTCTTTAAAAATCGGCTTTAATAAGGTGTTTGGCTACTATATTGAAATAACGCGAGCTAATTTTGATAAGATTCCTGAAGGTCGCTATATTCGAAAACAAACCTTGGCCAATTCTGAACGTTACATCACAGAAGAATTAAAAGAGATGGAAGAAAAAATTCTCGGCGCTGAAGAAAAGCTTCAAGTTCTTGAATATGATCTATTTTCAACAGTTCGAGATCAGGTAGAAGAAGCCACTGAGCGTTTAAAGGGAACCGCCATGGTCATTGCTCAACTCGACTGCTATGCTGCTTTTGCTAAGGTTGCCCTAGATCGCAGCTATGTAAGACCAACCTTTAACCAAGAAGGTCGCATGGAGGTAACCGATGGTCGCCACCCCGTGGTGGAAGCCATGATCCCCAGGGGAGAGTTTGTTGCCAATGACACTCTATTAGACTTTAAAAACAATAACTTCCTCATTATTACCGGGCCAAATATGTCGGGTAAGAGTACCTATATGCGTCAAGTCGCTTTAATTACACTGATGGCGCAAATTGGCTCTTTTGTTCCAGCGGTGGCCGCGGACCTTTCCATTACGGATCGGATCTTTACCCGAATTGGTGCGTCTGATGACCTATCCGGCGGGAAATCAACCTTTATGGTGGAGATGACGGAAGTCTCGAACATCTTAAAAAATGCCACCCACGATAGTTTGATTCTTTTAGATGAAGTGGGTCGAGGAACCTCCACCTATGACGGCATGGCTATCGCGTGGTCCATGACCGAACACTTAATGAAAGAAGACGGCATCAAAGCTAGAACCCTCTTTGCTACCCATTACCATGAACTCATGGCCTTAGAGCAGCAAATGCCAGGGGTGAAAAACTATTCCGTCGCCGTTAAAAAGGTGGGGCATTCCATTATTTTCTTGCGTAAAATCATTGAAGGGGGAGCCGACGAATCCTATGGCGTTGAAGTCGCTAAGTTAGCTGGACTTCCCAAAGAAGTGATTCACCGTGCCCGAGAAATACTAAATGGCTTAGAAGCCACCGGCAATAAAAAAACCATTAAAGAGCGCACAGAAAAACTGCAACAACTAAACTTTATGGATGTTTTAATGAATGAGGCCCTACCAGAGGGACAAGAAGTGCTGGAAACCATTAAAAATCTGGACCTAAATGGGATGAATCCCATGGAAGCCATGATGAAACTCTATGACCTACAAACTCAGCTGAAAGGAGACGACGGTGACGGATTATAAAATTAATGTACTGAGTCCGGAGACGGCCTCTAAAATTGCTGCCGGGGAAGTGGTGGAAAAGCCGGCCTCTGTGGTCAAGGAATTGGTGGAAAATTCCATTGATGCCGGGGCTACAGCCATCACCGTTGAAATTGTTAATGGGGGCCTTGACCTTATACGAATTATCGATGACGGTCGAGGCATCCGCAATGCGGATATGGAACGGGCTTTTTTACCCCATGCCACCAGCAAAATCAAGCAGATTGATGACATCTTTGATATTATGTCCTTGGGATTTCGCGGCGAAGCCCTAGCCAGTGTAGCGGCAGTTTCCCGAACCCTTTTAAAAAGTCATGCTAAAGAAGATGAAGATGGCATGGAAATCTTTTATGAAGGCGGCGAGGAAAAATTTAAAAAATATTCGGCTTTGGATCAAGGGACAATTATTGATGTGCGGGATTTATTTTATAACGTGCCCGCCCGCTTAAAGTTTTTGAAAACACCCCAACGGGAAGGCTCCGATGTGACCAACATTTTGACACGGTTAGCCCTATCAAAACCAGACATTGCCTTTACCTACTACAACAACGACAAGTTAAACTTTCGAACCTATGGAACGGGCAAGTTAGTGGACGTGATCCGCACCGTCTACAATCGTAAAACGGCGGAACAAGTGCGCTGGTTTGAACGGGAAACCGATGGCATTAAGGTCTATGGCTATATTGGCAATGAGCAAATTGCTCGGGGCTCGCGCAATCAGCAAACCCTTTTTATCAATGGACGCTACATCACGTCACGGTCTTTAACCGTGGCCGTTGAAAAAGCCTTCAAGTCCTTTATCACCATCAGTAAGTTTCCTTTTTTCGTTTTATTTCTAGAGATTCCTCCGCACTCAGTGGATGTTAACGTGCATCCCCAGAAAGCGGAAGTTAAATTTAGTGATGACCGGTTAATGTTTCATACCGTATTTGAAACCATCCATGGGGTGTTACGAACCATGTATCAAGGGGACTTAGGCTTTGAACAAGGTTTAATCGACGATGGCGGACAGGCTGAGCCCGTTGAAACCGTCACCCAAGAGAGTTTTTATTCAAGACCCGAGCCGGAAACTGGCTTTGCCGCCAGTCCAGGACAGGTAACCCAAAGGGGCGACGATAATAGATTTAAGCAAAGTGAGGAATCTAATCCTCACTTTCAGGCAGGCTCAGGCGAAAGTTTACTGCGAGAAGTAGGTTCCCTTTCGCCTCAAGAGTCCTACCCGACCGCATCTACTGGTGAAGTCCGGCTGCCCATTGATTTACAGTCAAATAGGAATTACAGCCAAGACCCAGCCCAGCCACAAGCTTCTTCAAGGCTCGACGCTGCGAATTCTTCGCAAACTTCCAATGGGTCATCCTTAGAAGGCCAGACCTTTGGCGAAAGAAAGACTCCAGAACTAGAAGCTAAGTTTCCCATGCCACGCATTATTGGCCAATATCATAAAACCTATATCTTGGCCGAGCTAGGCGATGCCCTTTACTTGTTTGATCAACATGCAGCCCATGAAAAAATAAATTTTGAGCGCTATATGAGTGAATTAATGGATCGAGAGCTCGTCTTGCAACCTCTTTTAGTTCCTCAAGTCTTGGATTTAGCCATGGATGATTATTCCGTTTTTTTAGAAAATGAAGAAGTTTTTCAAGATGCCGGTTTTACCATTGAACAATTTGGTGAGCGCGCTTTAAATGTTCGAGAGGTGCCCTATTTTTTAACGAACACCAATGCTGAAGTCTATCTAAAGGCCATCATTGATAACTTGAAAAACTTAGGTAAGGGGACTTCAAAAGAAGTTCGCTACTTAAGAATTGCCACGGCGGCCTGTAAGTCTTCGGTGCGAGCTAATGATGAGCTATCAAGAGCTGAAATGGAACATTTAGTTGAAGAATTACGTTTCTTAAAAGAACCTTTCACCTGTCCTCATGGCCGTCCCACCATGATTCGTTTCACCCTAACAGATGTTGAAAAAATGTTTCGGAGGATTCAGTGATGAATAAGCTTTTAATTCTTGCCGGTCCCACCGGGGTGGGTAAGTCCGACCTAGCTGTCCAACTTGCTAAAAGCCTAAACGGTGAAATTATTAGTTCGGACTCCATGCAGATTTATCGCGGCATGGATATTGGGTCCGCTAAAATTACCCCAGAGGAAATGGAGGGCGTACCCCATCACCTAATAGATATTGTCGATCCTAAAGAGTCTTTTTCTGCCGCCCAGTATCAAGAGCTGGCTTTAGTAACTATTAAAGAGATCCAAGCTAGGGGTAAATTACCTATTATGACGGGGGGGACCGGACTTTATATCAACGCCGTCATCTATCCTTTGGAATTTACGGCTGCAGACCGCTCTGACGCCATCCGTGCCAAGTTCGAGGTCTATGAGGCCAGTCATGGTCGAGAGGCCTTACACGACCTTTTAAAGGCCCAGGACCCCATCTCTGCTCAGCGAATCCATCAAAACAATGTGAAACGAGTGATTCGCGCCTTAGAAGTTCAAGAAATGACGGGACAGCCCTTCTCTTCCTATGGTCAAGAAAAGCACTTACGGGACGATCTAACCATATTTTACTATTGGATTAGTCGTGATCGAGAAAAACTTTATCATCGCATCAATCAGCGTGTGGACCTTATGATGGAAGCTGGACTTTTAGAGGAAGTCAAAGCCCTTAAGAAAAGGGGATTAGATCGAAGCGCTCAAAGCATGCAAGGCATTGGCTATAAAGAAATTTTAGATTATTTAGAAGGGGATATTTCCCTTGAAGAAGCCGTTAATCAAATCAAACAAGGCTCCCGAAATTATGCAAAAAGACAAATGACCTGGTTTCGAAATGAAAAAAACTGTACTGAACTCTCAAGAGAACAGATGACAGATGGTGAAATCATGTTTAAAATAGAAGGTGAGCTTCAAAATATATAAGAATCTTTGTAATCGTGGAAGATTTTTCATTTTGCAGGTCAAACCCAAGAAATAGAAAGCGGGAGAACCCCGACGGGAGGAAATATGAATAAAGTAACCAACAATCTTCAGGATGTTTTTCTTAATGGGGCAAGAAAAGCACGGCTCAATGTCATCGTCCATTTAGTGAACGGATTTCAATTAAAAGGAGTGGTCAGAGGTTTTGATAACTTTACTGTCATCTTGGACTCTGATGGCAAACAGATGATGGTTTATAAACATTCCATCACCACTATCACACCTGCAAAACCCATTCTCTTTCAACGAGACGATGAAATGGTAGAATCAGCAGAATAAACGACAGCAAATAAATAAGTAAAGAGAGTCCAG
>JAAZGI010000029.1 GCA_012511315.1 Clostridium sp. | reverse complement strand
CTTTTGAGCTTTTGACCTTTTGAGCTTTAAAAATATTTTAAGGGCCTTTATTTTCACTGTTTCCTCAAATGAGATTATTTTAACTGATATCTTTATCCGACTCACCATAATCTGCATCTTCATAATTTGCATTCTCATAAGGAACGTCATAAACTGTATGATCTTTTTCCCAGAACTCTTCATCCATTACACTGGCAGGACGCTGAATCATTATATCTGGCGCTTCGACCTCTTCCGTGCGGTGAAATGGACTTGAATGGTCCTGATCCGTATATTCAATGGTGCGACCAGTTTTAGTTTCCCCTGTAGGTTTACTTTGCACAGATTTTCGTCCAACCATTAAACTCCGTATATTTGAAAAAATAGCAATGCCTGCCACTATCATTAAAATGGGCACAAGAAAACGCGCGAAGAGCATTAAAACCAACAAAAGTATTAAAATAATCACTATATACATAAAAAGTCTCCTTTACCGTTTCAGGAAGTTTGATCGTTATCTTATATTATATAACGAATCCCTTCTAGTAACAGTATGAGGAGACTTAATTAAAGAAAGCTTAAAATCTTACCAAAAATTATGCTTACAATCTTAAAATTATTATGCTTTAGCCAACTCTACTGCAATATCAGAAGCTACTCTAGCATTGTTATACACTAATTCGATGTTGGATTCCAAGGATTTTCCTTCTGTGATGTCCTTAATTTTAGATAAAAGGAAAGGTGTTGTTTCCTTGCCATGAATTCCTTCTGCTTCAGCTTCTTTTAAAGCATCCTGAATCGCATTGTTAATAAAATCTGCATCCATTGAATGTTCAGCGGGAATTGGATTTGCAACAAGAACTCCCCCACCAAGGTCTAAGTTCCACTTGGTATCGGCAATCTCAGCAACTTCTTTAGCTGTTTCTACTCGGTAGTCAACTGGGAATTCCGAGGTGTTTGTCCAAAATGCAGGAAGACGGTTTGTCTTAAAACCAAGTACTGGAACACCTTTAGTTTCCAGATATTCAAGGGTTAATCCTAGATCTAAAATAGCCTTGGCTCCGGCACAAACAACGACAACATCGGTTCTGCCTAATTCTTCCAAGTCGGCAGATATATCCATCGTATGTTCAGCACCACGGTGAACACCGCCAATTCCGCCGGTAGCAAACACCTTGATTCCAGCTAAAGCCGCCACTACCATGGTAGCGCCCACTGTGGTTCCACCGTTTTTACCTTGGGATACAATATAAGGAATGTCTCTACGAGAAGCTTTGATGACATCTGTAGCTTGACCTAAAAACTCAATTTCCTCATCAGATAATCCAGCCTTAAGTTTACCGTCTAAAATAGCAATAGTGGCTGGAACCGCTCCTCGGTCACGAACTAGTTGCTCCACTTTACGTGCCGTTTCAACATTTGCTGGGTAAGGCATGCCATGAGAAATGATAGTTGATTCCAGGGCAACCACTGGGCGTCCCTCTTTTAGTGCTTTTTCTACTTCTGGTGAAAGTTCAAGATATTTTACATATTTTTCCATTCGATTTGATACTCCTTTTTAATCTCATTTATTTTTTCAAGGGATAAGTCCCGATTGATTGTATCTTCTGATAAAATAGCGCTGATTGCAGCTGCACTACCGTTTTTGGCCCATTCCCGTATATCCTTGGTCTGTAAAGATGTCATCACCATGGCTGCGATAAAGGCATCGCCTGCGCCATTGGCATTTTTCATATGCACTTTTCGACTAGTAACTTTCCCCATTATTTTCGGGGTTGCAGCAAAGGTTCCTTGACTGCCCAATGAAATAAATACACGCTTAACACCTTGCTCAAAAAACCAATGGGCATTAGCCTTTAAACTTTCGTCATCTAGGATGGGTATCCCTGTAAGAATTTCTGACTCTACTCGATTGGGCTTAATGGTAGAAAACTTTCCCACAAAATCCTTGATCCGAAGAGCTTTTTTTGAAGAAACAGTATCGACAATTAGTTCTTTATCACTTAAGTTATTGGCTACAAAGCGCAGTGCCTCTTCTGAAAGGTTGGTATCCACAATGATGCGTGCCGCCGAGCGCAGTACCGGCAATACTTTTTCTAAATAGCCAAGATCCATCTCATCATAGATATCCATCTGACTAATGGCGGCGATCATTTCACCTTCTTCATCCTGAACTGAGAAATAGATTCCTGTGCCGTGCTTTTTGTCCGTATGGATGTGCGACACATCCACACCTGAGGCTTTTGTTTCTTGTCGGATAAAATCACCATTGGGATCATCCCCCACCAAGGTTAGAAAACGTACTGGAACTTCAAGTTTGGCTAGGTTTTCGGCAATATTCCGTCCCACACCACCAAGTGACTGCAAGACGGTGCCTGGAAGTGAATCCCCTGGTTTAAACACATCTTTTGGGAATCCCATAATATCTACATTCGCTCCGCCTAGGACCGCCACAAAATTGTCTTCCCGGATCACATAGCCCTTGCCAGCAATAATCTCTTTTTTCATTAGATTCGTGATGTGCACTGCCACGGAGCTTCTAGAAATTCCTAATCGATTGGCCAAATCATTTTGGCTAATCATCGGCTCTTTTTTTAAAATTTCAATGATTTCTTTTTCCCGCTTGGTCATTCCTACTCCTTTCTAGTTTTAAAACTAAAATTTTAGATTCTCCTTGTCCCAATTGACTAAACGCTGCTTTATTTTAAATAAATTATACATCATGAAAATCCATTAAGCAATACTTAGCTTTAATAAACTTAAATTAATTTTTGTTTTTCTATGTCTTTAACAAATCGCTAAATATGTCCTGGAAATTAAGCCCCAGATATTATGGAGCACACAATGTTAACCAAAAACTTCCGGCAATAAAAATGAAGAGGGTCTAGACACTTTTGTCTTAACCCTCTTCATTTAAAACTAATTATAAAATAAAAATCCTACCCTTCAAACTCATCAGGGAAATCTGTATTGTGGTAAACAT
>JAAZGI010000223.1 GCA_012511315.1 Clostridium sp. | reverse complement strand
GTTTTCGCTTCGCTGATATCCCTTATGAAAAAGATGATTTTCAGTTCACGTTTTCCATGGCGTGGATTCAGGAGCAAAGAGCTAAGCACAACGGGGTTATCCCTTTTTCAATCATCCTAAAAACCTTCAAAGATGACATTCAAGCAGAAGGGGTAGATGTTGATGCCGTCTATCATAAATATAAAACAAGAGACCTAGAAACAATCCGTCAGGCAGTTGAATCAAAAGATCAGGATTTGGCTTTAATTCATGCATACAATAGTAACCTGATTGCGTTCATTCCCGCTTTATTTAATAGTTTAAGCGGTCAAGATAAAGAAATTTATCTTGAAAATTATCATGATAAACTTAAATTTTTTAAAACCCGTGTTCCCTACAAGACCTTCCAATGGATGTTTGATTTACTAGATCAAGGAAAAGTAAGAATCGTCCATGGAATCTCTGATGTCCATATCAAGGACCAAGGTGGCTTTATTATGGACGCCGAGCAAAGGGAAGAGGTTGACGTACTGGTCAATGCAACTGGTTTTCAAACTCTGCTTAGTGAAGTAGGAAAAACCCTTCCTCTCATCGATAATTTATATTACAAGAACCTTATTCAAGGGCACATTAATGGAAGATTTGTGTTGATTGATTGGCCCCAAGCACAGGTGTTGAACCAAAACTTTGGAATTCTAAAAAATCTATTCTTTTTTGGTTTACTCATTGGTGGTACTCAACATGAAAATAATGATGCGCAGCTTACCCACCAGCTCGCCCTAAGGGTTTCAAACTGGTTTATGGATCAACGGCCAACTTGGGAATAGAAGGTGCTAGTCTCAATGATGCTTTAAAAGCTTTCAGCAGCTCAATTTACTGGCGACATATAATGTAATGCTTTTTTATTTTCAAGACTCTTCCAAAGTTTGGTGCACTAAACTTTGGAAGAGTCTTTTTGTAAAAAAACATAAGGACTATCCCTTTCAAGAATGAACCTGGAATCGAGTGGCTTTGATTGAGAAGAGAAATCCATCTGGTTCAATACCCTGTAAATTAGGTAGAGTTAAAAATTTATGAGATGAACCTCTGAAGTGAATCATTAGAAGTGAATCATTTGAAGTGTATCATTTGAAGGAGATTCATTGAGGTGAAGCATTGAGGTGAAGCATTGAGGTGAAGCACTGAGGTAAAGCACTGAGGTGAAGCACTGAGGTGAAGCACTGAGGTGAAGCATTGAGATGACTATTTGAAGCAGAACCATCTGAAGCAGAATCATTTGCAGGAGAATCATTTGATATGGAATCAGGTTGATATAGAACCGAACCAAGTCAATTAGTTAATTGTGGTAGTGGAAGGGGTAAGGGTTTAGCTTTAGGGAAGGGCCTATAGACCTAATTGTTAAAAGAATGTTGACACAAGGGGTTAGAAGATATGAATGTCATGGATTAAGCTGGCTTAAAATGTTAAAAGTTGTTTATATAAGAGGTTAATGAAGCACAGCAACTTGATGATAACGGTTATCAGCGGTATAATAAATGCAAATCTATTATGTGGAGGTTCAATTTAATGGATA
Organism: Clostridium sp.; assembly: GCA_012511315.1. GTDB lineage: Bacteria > Bacillota > Clostridia > Clostridiales > Clostridiaceae > JG1575. Next base: position 229 of record JAAZGI010000223.1, on the reverse strand, counting down.
TTAAGTAAATAAAAAGCAAAGGAGGTGCCAAAATGAAAAAGAAGAAGCAAAAATTTACGATACTACACTCAAATGATATGCATGGAGACTTTTTCTCGGAAGTAAAAGAAGGAAGTAGTCATCTGATCGGCGGGTTAGGTTTCTTATCGGGCTATTTAAACAAAGTAAGACAGGAAGAAGAAAATGTTATTTATGTAATTGCTGGTGACATGGTTCAAGGGTCTTTGAT
>JAAZGI010000222.1 GCA_012511315.1 Clostridium sp. | reverse complement strand
TGTAGTCACTCACTAAGCCCTTGTAGGATGGCAGAGTCAAGAGTACACCCTTGCTGTCCGGGTGCTCCCTTAGAGCCTCCTCAACTGTCTGAGACGACTGTGGCAAGGCGTTACCCCACCTGTCTAGCTGTGGCCAGAGGTAAACAGGTTTTAATTTGCGTAAGAGAATGCCGTTAAAGACACTTTTGTGGCAATTTCTTTCTACTATGATCTTATCCCCTTCTTTAAAGAAGCTAAAAATCAAGGTCAAGTTTCCACCAGAAGATCCATTGACTAGATAACGGGCATAGTCCACCCCATAAATAACCGCAGCACGGTCTTCCGCTTTTTTAATCGCCCCTGTTGGATTTTGTAAGTTATCTAGACCAGAGAGTTCCGTCAAATCATGGCTGGGATTAATCTTGATTTTCCCTTTATGACCTGGCATAGCCCCTTGAACTTTAATTAATTTATTTATTTTATTTAACTGTTTGCTAATGTTTCTCATATCATCACCCAATTCATTATACATGAAAATCATCCATCCAAAAAAGTGCCTTTCGGATTATAATGGCCCTTCTTCGCCATATTCCCAAAGCCTAGTACAAAGACTAGTGCAAAGCTTATTACTTTGGGCTTATAATAGAATTTATAGAATATACTTGACTCAGGCTCCATCTTATTTACTGCTTAAGATCGAATACTAATTAGTTAAGCCACGCCACTAAATGATACAGAGGTGAATACATGATTAAAATTTATAAAAGCAAATCCATCGATGACAATGACTTACTTGAGCTAACTGCCATCGAACCTGACAGTTGGATTAATATTACAACACCCAAAGAACAGGAACTCATGATGGTGGCCAAACGTACTGGAATTCCTCTGGAATTTATGCGAGCAGCCATGGATGACAATGAAACCTCACGAATCGAACATGAAGATGACATTGTTATGATTATTATAGATATTCCTTTCACAGAAACCGAGGAAAACTCTCTAAGTTACGATACCTATCCTTTAGCCATCATTCACACTCCAGACTACTTGGTTACTGTTTGCCTAAAGGACTCCCGTATTCTCCATGACTTTTCAGCGGGAAAAATCAGAACTTTTTATACTTTTAAAAAGTCAAGGTTCATATTGCAAATTCTACAACGGGTTTCTGCCTACTATCTCTTGTTCTTACGACAAATCGATAAAAAGAGCGTTATGGTAGAAAAACGTCTCTATAAATCCATGAAGAACCGCGAATTAATTCATATGCTCTCCCTGCAAAAATCCCTGGTCTATTTCACCACTTCACTAAAATCCAATGAAATGACTTTAGATAAAATGTTACGACTTGATATCATGAAAAAATATGAAGAAGACCAGGATCTTTTAGAGGACGTCATTATTGAAAATCGCCAAGCCATTGAAATGGCAACCATTTACGGAGATGTCCTAGCTGGAACCATGGATGCCTTTGCATCGGTTATTTCTAATAACTTAAACATTGTCATGAAGTTTTTAGCCGCCATTACCATTATGATGACTATTCC
>JAAZGI010000003.1 GCA_012511315.1 Clostridium sp. | reverse complement strand
GGTCTTGGCGTTGAGATTTCAATTGTAAAATCCGCTGGAAAGACAGATGACAAGGGTGCAGTCGCACAAGTTGACACCACGCTTTCAGCTGTTGCTCTTAAAGGCGACAAAGTTGCAGCATCCATTCTTGACGTAGTACAGGCACCTGTAGTGTACGACGCAGACGGAATGATCACATCTGACATCGTTGCTGAAGTTCCTTCCAAGAACGAATTAGGCGAAGATTATGGAATGATTAAAGCATCAACCATTGGTAAAGAATGGTTTGAGCAAGCTCAAGCTTTGGCTGACTGGACTGTCAATAAGACAGCTGCAGAAATCCAAGACATTCCAGCTGAAGACAAAGATGGTAAGATTGTTGTGACCGATGCAGATTTAGCTACATCTGTTTCCGTTGGAATCGGCGACTACTTAACCGTATTTGAAGAAGCAATCGAAACAGCTAGATAATAAAAGTGAATTTAAAGCAGGGGGCAGCTTGCCCCCTTTCTTTTTTTGTTATTTTTTGCTATATTCGACAAGAAGTTTGACCACAAGGAGAGTTGATTTGAGAAAATGGTTTAAGGCGGGGGCTCCGCTTTTAATGGCTCTATTTATTGCGATGGGGATATTAGCCGGTTGCTCTAATAAGCCCGAGTATAAACAGTATAAAAACACCTTTATTACAGTGGATGGTGTAGAAGTTTTTAATACAGTATTTACAGTAATGGCTTGGGAAAAGTCTGATAAAGATTGGAATGAGCATTATGAAAAAGTTCAAGAGTTGGTTTTGAAATATCATAAGCTCTTCGATTATTATGATGAGTATGAAGGGGTTAATAATATCATGACCATCAACAAGCAAGCTGGAATAAAGCCAGTAAAGGTGGAGCAAGAAATTATTGACATGATTAAGCAAGCAAAAGAACTATATGACGCCACTGGTCAAGAAACTAATATTGCAATGGGATCAGTGACGGAAATCTGGCATAAGGTTCGAGAACACAATATGCCCGGTGATGGCGATGAAATTGAAGAAGCGGATATGATCCTGCCCACGCAAGAGGAGCTGGATGCCGCTGGACAACATACAGACTTTGATAGAGTTATTATTAACGAAGAAGAATCTACTGTTTATTTGGAAGATCCTGAAATGAAACTGGACGTAGGCGCCATAGCCAAAGGTTATGCTGCTCAGCTGGTAGCGGATCAACTGACTGAGGCAGGAATGCCAAATGGCCTAATGTCTGCCGGTGGTAATATTGTTTCTTTTGGTCCGCCAGATCTACCAGAAAAGAAAACCTGGGGCGTAGCCATTACCGACCCGATTGATTCAAATAAATATCTTGATGATGTAGTCTTTGAATTAAAAGGACGAGAAACTGTGGTAAGCTCAGGAGACTATGAGCGGTTCTTTACCATTGGTGGTAAGCGCTATCATCATTTAATTGATCCAAAGACGTGGCAACCTGGTGACTATTTCGCTCAGGTTACGGTTGTTACAGATGATTCGGGTCAGGCTGACTTTTTATCTACCACATTCTTCTTGCTTCCTTATGAAGAGGGAGTTAAACTTGCTGAAGAAATGGATATTGCAGTGGCTTGGGTTTTTAAAGACGGAACCCTTAAGATGAATGAAAAAGCAAAATCCATGCTCAAGTAAGTGAAAAAGCAGAGAGTTAAAAATTTAGAAAGCGAAAAGACTAAAAGCAAAAAGACTAAATGCAAAAAGTTGAATGGATTCAAGAACTCAAGGAAATTCAAGAAACTTTAAGGAAACTCGAGAAAGCTTTCGAAAAACATGGAAAACAGAAAAAAACAACATAAACAGAAAAATAATTCAAGAAAACTAGTATAAAAAGCAAAAAAGGTATTTACAATACGGGTGGAAATTGCTAAACTTAGTGATGGCATAGACCCTTATTTAATACCGCGGCAAGTATTATAATCCGGAGGGAAAAAATGGCAAAAATGATGGGACCTAAGTTCAAACAGTCAAGAAGACTCGGTTTGAATGTATCAGGTCATCCAAAAGCGATGAAGAGGGCAGGTAAGACTAGAGGATCATCTCGTGCAGATAAGAAGCTTACTGAATATGGTATCCAGCTATTAGAAAAGCAGAGATTGAGAGCTTACTATAATGTCTTAGAAAAACAATTTGTAAGATACGTAGACAAAGCAATGAGAACTAAGGGACAGACAGGTCATATCTTATTGAACATGCTGGAACTTAGATTGGACAATATGGTATACCGGATGGGATTTGCGAATTCCATCAGACAGGCAAGACAGATGGTTAACCATGGTCATTTCCTAGTGAATGGTAACAAGGTAAATATCCCAAGCTATGGCTTGAATGTTGGTGATGTGATTGAATTGAGAGAGAAATCTCGCAAGACTGAAATGTTTGTTGAAAACTTCAACGGAATTCAGGGAACACCACTTCCATACATTGAAAAGGATATTCCAAACTTCAAGGCAACTGTAGCTAGATTGCCACAACGGGAAGAGCTACCCATAGAAATAAACGAACAGCTAATCGTTGAGTTCTACTCTAAGAGATAGTCTTCAGTGAAATCAGGATGCCTCGTGTTTATAGCGAGAGCATCCTTTTTTTATCGATAAAAAACGATGGGAGTCGTATATCTAAGGGTTGAAATAAAAAATTACATGGGCAAATCAAACGAGAAGGTTCAACAAAAAACGACACTGACAGAGCAGTCGATCATCCAATGGTAAAAGAACTATATTTATTTATTCGACGTTATATATTCGTTTAGGCAATACCAAAAGGTTTTAGGAGCGGTTCATTGAAGCGATGATTTCTTTAAAGGGCTAGGTCATCTTTTAATTGTGTTAAAAGAACCAAATATTTAAACCGGAAAGAGTAGGCGTGGTATAATTATATTAATTCAATCCATGAGGTCGTCATGCTTTAGCGTAGAGGGCTTAGATTTTAAGCAGTAAAATGTGCAGTTGAAGAGGTGGCAAATGGTCCTTAAAAATAGCTTTAATCGAATATATTAATGGTTCTTGTTGGGATATATCAATCCTTTAAAAATTTAAAAGTCCAACAAGTTCGCTATTTGTTTTCTGGCCATTGTATCAGCCTATGCCACTCAATCCCTCCTAACTCCGATGGTAATACCCTATTCTTTCATTATGTGGATCCTATTAGGTGCAGTCGCTCGATTGAATCGAGGGGATAAAAATCACGGCAACCTTCGTTCAATTAAAACTTCATAATTTGATGCAACCAGAGGAAACGGCCTGAAAAGGAGGTTGCTGTTTTGAAAGAAGGACATTATTTATGTTTACAAGGGACCTTTGTTGAAGCGACAAATCATCAGTTTAATCTGATGGATGGCAAGCTTCAAGATGCACAATTAAGGAGTCTGGGTTTTTATGAGGATGACCCTTGGCACTTTACTTTAGGGGTTTACTTTGACTTGGAACCAGAAGAACTAATCGACTGGGTTCAGGAAGTGGTGGAGGATACCGAAGCGATCACCTTGCGCTTTAATCATATCGGCTTGTTTCCTGGAACGGCCTTTATTGAACCGGCTTTTTCCTGGCCGCTTCGCATTCTATTTGATCGACTTCATGAAAAGTTTGATGACCGCCATGGAGTGTATTTGGAAACAGCTAAGCAATATGGCATGTTTGTTCCTCACGTTTCATTGATTTTTAGTTATGAGGAGCTTGGCGATGCAGTGGATGTTCTTGTGGAACACTTTCAACCATTTTATGGTAAAATGTCAGAACTTCTTATCTGCGAACGCGTGAAAAGAGGAGACAAGTCATTTCCAGTAGGACCGATTGCTAAGATAGAACTTAAAAACGCTTAAAGAAAAGGAGAGGGTGATGATCAAAAAAATATCAGAAGATGAGGCAAGGCAAATAAACCCCCTAAACTTAGCTTTTATAGGCGATACAGTCTGGGAGGCTTTTGTACGTGACAAGATCTTCCCACAGTTTATGGGGCATTCAGCCGCTGTATTACATAAAGTGTGCGTGGAGTTTGTGCGAGCAGAAGCTCAAAGTGATGCCATTGAAGCTTTACTAGGGGAGCTCTCTGAGGAAGAGGTCAGAATTTTTAAACGGGGTCGGAATCAAAAGAGTGGTCATGTTCCTCGGAATACTATATTGGCAGATTATCGAAGGGCTACCGGGTTTGAAGCGCTGATGGGTTTCCTCTATTTAACGGGACAAAGCGAACGCTTGAACCATCTGATGACTTTAGCTTTTGAAGCCGTTAAGCCAGAAGAGCTGAATTGACCGCAAAATTTAGCCGGTAAATCAAGTAGTGGAGACAATCAGAAGAGACAATCAGAAGAGGAAATCAGAAGATTTAATTATAAAAGACAATTATAAGAGACGAGTATAACGAAGTCATGACAAAAAAGATTTAAAAAACAAAAATAAAGCCGATAGATTTGTAGAGTGGCTTTAGAAACAAAGTTCTGAAAGCCATTATTTGAAAATAATAATTTGAATAGATTATTGGAACTACAGAACTGGACGTAAATTTTTGCAAGGTTTAACATTTGGAAGACTAAATACAATATAAAATAAAAAAACTTCAGAGCTGTACAAACACTCTGGTTTCAATAGATGAAGATGTGAGATCAGTTTTAGAGAGCGTAATAATGTGTGATTAAAATTGATATAAAAAATAATAAAAAGAAAGTAAGAGAGGAATTAATAATGAGTAGTGGAAAACGTACTGATGCAAAAAAGACATCAGGTTCAAGATACTCCAAGCAGCGTCCGCCCAAGGATCCCAATGTAAAGATCGTAAAGCAGATTGTTGTTAAGGAAGTAGAAAAAAAAGCAGATGAGAATGTGGTTTATGGCCGGAATGCGGTTATGGAAATCCTGAAAAGTGATCGTAGCATTGAAGTGATTTATACTTCCGCTGGCGAAAAAGAAGGATCTATTTTAAAAATCCTAGGCATGGCTAAAGATAAAAAAGCTTTGGTTAAGACGGTGGATCGTAGAAAGCTTGACCAGTTAGCAGCGGGAGGCAATCATCAAGGGATTGCTGTTCGAGTCACCGACTTTGTCTATTCAAATGTTTCAGATATTTTTAGAATTGCCAAGGAACGCAATGAAGATCCTTTTATCATCTTGTTAGATGAGATTGAGGATCCCCATAACTTAGGTTCTGTGATTCGTACAGCAGAATTAAGTGGAGCTCACGGGATTATTATCCCTAAGCGCCGCAGTGTTGGTGTAACAGCAACGGTTTATAAGACAAGTGCTGGTGCAGTGGAAAACATGGCGGTGGCTCGCGTCACTAATCTTGTTCAAGAAACCCAAGAGCTGAAAAAAAGAGGCGTTTTTGTTTATGGAGCAGATATGGATGGCGATGT
>JAAZGI010000221.1 GCA_012511315.1 Clostridium sp. | reverse complement strand
TCCTTTCTTGCAGTACTATACATCACTCTAAAAGCCTTATTTATCAAGTCTTTTAGGACATTATCTCTGCTAAGAAGGGGGAGAACTTGATACGGTTCTTTGCCATGATTTTGTCAAACTCACTCTGCGTAGTGTGTGGGAATTTATCAACTACTGAATTTGTTTATTTTTCTTTCTTTTAAAACCCTAATGAAATAATACAGACCTTTTTTTACCGCTCTTCTTCATTACATATAACGGTTAGCCGTCTTGGCAGAATCTTTAGTTCAAGAGGCAAGTCCGGTCCCTTTTCTCCATCAATATCACTTTCTTGTTTGACACTGTTAAGGGCTTTCATGTGAATTGTTTTGGACTTAAAATATTCTACGTTTTCCGATTTCTCGATTGCTCCAGATAGTAAGGCTGGCGCCATATTAACTAGTTTAGAGAAATTCAATCTTTTAATCGCAAAAATATGGAAATAGCCATCTCCCTTCTCTACATCTGAGAGGACTGATTTGTTGCCGCCTAATGAATCAATTAAAGCAACTAAAACCACTGCAACATCACCCTCCCAAGACTTATCATCCATGTCAATTTTTATTGGGAAAAAGTCATCTTCTAGAATCTCACTGGCAATGGCTTTAACGTAAGCTAGAGCGCCAAGTTTTGATTTCTCTTTAATATCAACATCGTGAACTGCCTTGGTAGCTTTTCCAATTCCTAAAACATTTGTAAAGTAACGACCATTCACCTGGCCGATGTCCACTGCCTTATGCTGACCTTTAACTAAAAGTTCAATGGCTTTTTCAGGTTCCAAGGGAATTTTTAAGGATCTGGCTAAGTCATTGACTGTTCCCATGGGTATTATCCCCAACACAGGTGGTTGGTCAAACCCAGCTAAGCCATTCACCGTTTCATTGACGGTTCCATCTCCTCCCAATGCCACTACCAAGTCATATTTTTCTTGACCTGCTTCTTTAGCAAATTGAGTGGCATCCCCTTCGCCCTTAGTATGCTTAATGACTACATTAGAATACTCTTTTGTTAGAGTCTCATTTAATTTCTCCTCATAATTCGGAGCTTCTTCTTTTCCTGAAGTCGGATTAATAATCACCAATGCTGACTTTTTCATGTTTTTCCTCCAACTATTTGTGTTTTATAGTTGCATTTTATTTGTTTATTTTTTGATCTTGCTGTTTTTATTAGGTATTTATCTTATCGATTGCCTATTTAATTATTCTAACTGAATTCCACAATTCTAGTTTTAGCTATTTTAATCAAGTTTAACGGTTGGCTAGCCATTTAACTTGCTCAGACTTTTTATTCCTCTTTTTATTGCGCTTTTTATGCATCCCAAATTAATTGTTGCTGCAGCTCCTTGAGAAGCAGCTCTACAATGATGGCTAATAGTGTTACTGGAATGGCTCCTTCTAGAATAAGTACCATATCAAAGGTGCGAACTCCGTTTACAACTAACACCCCAAGGCCTCCAGCTCCAACTGCTGCAGCCAGTGTGGTAGCACTAATGTTGATAACTAGGGCTGTTCGAATCCCTCCTAAAATAACATTTAGTGCTAGTGGTAATTTTACCTTTAAATAAATTTCAGCCTCTGTCATGCCCATTCCTTTTGCAGCATCAATGATATCTTTAGGGACTTCTTCAATGCCTATCACTACATTGTAAGTAATGGGCATAAGGGCATACACCACTAAGGCAATTAAAGCTCCATTAATGCCATAGCCTAGGATTGGTACTGTGAGTGCTAATAGTGCTGGCGATGGAAAAGCTTGACCCAAATTCACTGTTTTTAGAAGAAGTTCTTTGAATTCCTTGCCATAACTAGTGGTTACAAATGTTCCAAGGAGAACGCCAAGGGTCACCGCAATAGCGCTCGAAACTAGGACCATCCAGATGTGTTCTTTAAAATACACCACCAATGGTGTTCTAGACCCTTCCGTGCTCTTCGCACTGAAAAAACGATATAAAATAGACTCAAAATCTTTGGAATTAATCACAATGAAACTTAGGATGATTGCTAAGATAATGACTGCGATATAGCCTTTTTTACTTTTTTTCATCGATATCACGTCCTGCAATCTTTAAGAGAGCTTCCCAGGAGATGCTTCCATTGGGAAGAGGAACTCTATTTTGGCCGGTAGACAGCATCTTAGTTAACACTTCACGTAATGTGGCCTGTTCATCCATGGGACTGTCCTCCATAAAAACTGGTTCAGCATAATCCACTGCTGGTTTTCTGGATAATATCGTCAAAATCCCCTCACCTTTAAAAAAATCTTTGATGAAATCATTGGCGGGGTTTAACACGATCTGCTCCGGTGTATCCACTTGAACAATTTCGCCTTCATTCATTACGCAGATTCGATCTGATAAAAGCAGCGCTTCATCAATGTCATGGGTTACAAACACTACAGTTTTTTTAAGGGTTCGTTGAATCTTGCGAAATTCCTTTTGAATTCTTAGGCGATTAATTGGATCCACCGCCCCAAAGGGTTCATCCATTAAAAGAATATCTGGGTCTGAAGCCATAGCTCGAGCAACACCGATGCGCTGCGCCTCACCACCGGATAATTCAGATGGTTTCTTCGCCTTATACACTTCTGGCTCAAGGCCGACTAATTCAAGCATTTCATCGACTCTTTGATCGATTCGATGATTGTCCCACTTTAATAAATGAGGAACCGTAGCAATGTTCTTTTTAACATTCATATGGGGAAACAGCCCAATGCTTTGAATCACATAACCAATGGTTTTTCTTAGTTCCTCACCTTTTAAATCATCGATGTTATCTCCCTCAACCTCTATTTCACCACCATCTCTTGGAATCATTTTATTAATGAGCCGGAGCAGTGTCGATTTGCCAGATCCAGAGGGGCCTAAAAGGACTAAAAACTCAGCTTTATTAACCGTTAAGGATAGATTGTTAACGGCTGTAAAATCATCATATTTTTTTGTCACATTATTAATCTTAATCATAGATAACACCCCTCATGGTCTTTTCAAAAGCTTTTAATAGATAATCCAATAACACCGTAAAGAATACAATGGGTAATACCCCCAGTAAAATCAAGTCCGGTGATGCTTCGCCTAGTCCTAAGAAAACAAAGGTCCCCAGGCCCCCTCCGCCCACTAAGCCAGCCAGGACTGCTCCGCCAATAGTTTGGATAAAGGCAATTCGAATGCCAGTAAAAATAACAGGAAATGCTAAGGGCAATTCAATTTTTTGCACGATTTGTCCCTTACTCATGCCCATTCCTTTGGCCGCTTCAATGGCTCCCTTATCCACCGAATAAAATCCTGTTAAGGTGTTTCTGCCAATGGGAAGAAGCGTATAAAGGGTTAGAGCAACATAGGCAGGTGCCCAACCAATTCCACTAACTCCAATGGAATCAAAGAATGGAAGCCTCCCAAGCCCTGCTAGGGGGACTAAAAGAATACCGAAAAGAGACAAGCTAGGTATCGTCTCAATGATGCTAAGTGGAATCATAATTTTATCTTCCAACTTTTTACTTGAATATGCTAAAAATCCTAAGGGAATAGCAATGAGAGCTCCAGTAGCAACGGAACCTAGCGTTAATAAAGCATGGATTCTTAAATTGTCAGCAAATTGAGTTTTTTTGGTATTGTACTCTTTTATTAAAGACAGGTCATCAAAAGCCCCGGTCATTAATAAGAATGTTACAAGTCCGGCTATACTTATATAGCCAATCCATTTGATCCATTGATATCTTTTGATTCCCTTTGCATAGCTTGAAAATAACATATAAATGGAGAAAACTTGCACATAAAACCCAGCCGATAAACTAACCCGGGCTGACGAATTACCTTTTGTATAAGCTCCTGTTTTTAACTGTAAAATCCATAGCAATAAAAGGAGTAACCCTGTTGTAACAATAATCACCATTAAGTTTTTATGTCTTTTTCCATAAAAGGCCAAGGCAATTAAACCCAACCAACAAATAATGATTGCAACTCCTAATCCGCCAAAAAACTCAAAACTGGAGTACTTAACTCCCTGTGAAATACGATTTGGTTTTAGTTCCAGTAAATTCATAAAAGAAAATGCTGCTGCTCCCACTAAGGATAACAGCAGCAATGTTTTATCTTGTATTTTTTTCATCAAATAATTACCTTACGTTTTATTTTGTTCCAATCAGCTAGTCTAAGAACCCCTTTTCAGTTAGATGTTCTTTTGCAACATCCTTGGGTGATAATCCATCCACGATAACTTTTTTATTCATAATCTGAAGATTTTCTAGATCCAAGGTTTTAAATACGTCCTCAATAACAGCTTTAATATCAGGATATTTATCAAGCACTTCTTTTCTAACCACAACAGACGGTTCGAAAACAGGTGGAATTGATAGCGGGTCTTTTAATACCACTAAATCAAGATCTGGCAGAGAACCATCTGTCCCGTAGACCAAGGCTACATTGACGCCATCGGTTCCATTGGCTAGGGCACTGATGGTCTCAGCTGTATTCCCATGGGGAAGCATGATTAACTGATCCGGTTCCAGTTTAAAGCCATATCCGGCTTCCATTCCTAGGAGCCCCATATTCTTTTCTGCAAATAATTGACTGGTAATAAATTTAACTTCACCACCATTATTTACATAAGTTGCAAAATCTTCTAAACTGGTTAAGCTATTAGCCTCGGCAAAATCTTTTTTAACCGCTAGCATTTCTGTGTTATTGGCTTTTGCAGGTTCCAGCCAAACCAATTCATTGTTTTCTTCGTCATAAGTTTTTATTGAATTATAGCCTTCTTTCACATCGCCCCAAACTGTTTCTTCAAAACCTTCTGAGTAGTATTGTCCATTCCCTGTATAGTCTATTCCAATATCTAACTCATCTTGAAGCAAGGCATTTCGGTGAACATCAGGAGTTCCAAATTGGACTTTGTCGGTCATGGTGTACCCTTTCGCTTCAAGTGCTAAAAGGACCATGTTCCCTAATATACCACCCTCCGTATCTACAAAAGATCCGATCACGATTGGATCATCTGGATTGATAGCTGCTTTTGTACCATTTTCTCCTGGTGCAGTACATGCTCCCAGTATAGAGAGCATCATTACTAATGCTAGGGTATAAATTTTACTTTTCTTCATCATAACCTCCGTTTAGTGTTTATTCTTAAATTGCGCTAGGATTTGTAACCTTCATTCCTACTCTTTTTTTACTTCCTCATTCCTGCTAAACCTTTAGCACGCAGTCCCTAAGGTATAGAACAACTTTTAAATCCTGCATGAAGCTACATGTCTATATATTACTATAAGGCTAGAGAGTCAATCTCATTTTTTTAAAACGTTCACTCAATAACAAAGATTCGTTTAAATCTAACCCTTTAATGCTACCTGGGGCGTGTGACCTTTAATGTGTAAACTTTATAGTTGAACCTTTAATATTTAGGTTTTAAAATCTAACCTTTCTTCTATCCAAATATTGGATGTGTTCAATGAATTGATTAAACTAATTTTTTGGAAACAAAATCCT
>JAAZGI010000220.1 GCA_012511315.1 Clostridium sp. | reverse complement strand
GAAACACCAACGTTTTGTCCTAATTTTGCCGCCGTCATGAAGGCGGCTTTATCGTAATGCTTCAAGATGAAATCGGCGATTAGCTTTTGCCCTTTGGATAATCGAGTAAATTTAGACTGGATGATCCTCATTAGATCTTGATTCGTTGTTTCCATTTCAATGATTCCTCTTCTTTTCAATAATGAGTAAGCTTGGTGGATGATTGCCACGGTTAATAAAGGTATGGTGAATCACACCAAAGTGTTTTGTTGAAAGCATCCGAATAAAGGAAAGAACGGCTTGGGCCTCACGGCCTCCGTCATGACCTGTATAAAGAGCAATCGATATAAAGCCACCAGGCCGGAGCATCTTTAAAGCGCCCTTTAAGGATGAGATGGTTGTGTCTGCGACTGTGGTTAGGGATTTATCAGATCCTGGTAGGTACCCTAAATTATACACGATTAATTCAGGATGTGCATGAAAACTTTCAATTGCAGCATGGTCCATGCATACTTTCACAACATTTTCTGACTCTTGATAAGAGTCGACTGCCTTAAAAGAGATATCCAGAGCATATACGGTGTCAAATAAAGTGGCTAAAAAATCGGAGTCGTGACCATTTCCCAAGGTGGCATCGATGGCCACTTGTCCCCCTTTTGGGAACAATCTTTTAATCAGTTGATGGGATAAATCAGTGACCCCAGTTACATATGAAAAACTAGCCATTGCTTAATTCCAAAGAGTGAGCTGAGTTTCGTCTTCCTCGTCACCCTCAAAGTCAGGTAAAATATCATCATCACTTAGTAGAGCATCATTGGACATTTGATTCATCAATTCTTGATAGGTTTCATCTTGGGTAAACACTTTTAAATTATCAAAGCCAAACTGACGGAGAAATTCATCTGTGGTAGCATATAGTTTTGGTTTACCGGGAACTTTTTTCCGTCCAATCACCGTGATAAAACTACGCTCCAAGAGTTTTCCTAGCACGTACTGGGAACTAACACCTCGAATTTCATCAATCTCAACCCTGGTTACCGGTTGTTTATAGGCAATGATTGCTAAACATTCAAGGGCTCCTTTTGATAAAGTTTGCCGCTCATTGACTTCAGCTAATTTTAAAACCGTATCCGAGTATTCGATTTTAGTGGTGAGCTGAATCTTATCTTCTAGGCGGATCACCTGAATTCCCCGGTGGGGGCTTTGATAATCAGCAGTCATCTCTTCTAAAAGAACTTCCACAGCGTCTGGTACAATTTGCAATACCGAGGCAATCTCTCGCACAGAGATGGGATCGCCAGCTGCAAAAAGAAGAGCTTCCAATTGACCTTTTAACTCTGTCTTATCCACGGCGTAATCAATCAAGCTGGTTATTTTATTCTCTATCTTGTCTTCCATCTTCTGTCTCCTCTTCCCGTTCTCGAATAATTAGTTCTCCACCGGCCTCTGATTGATAGACTACTATGTCCATATTTCGAACCATCTCTAAAATAGCTAAAAAAAAGACGATGGTCTCAGATTTTCCACTACTTTGCTCCACAATATAAGAAAAACGAAAACTTCGTTTCAGGAGTAATTCCTCTTTCAATTGGCTGATTTTATCTTCCACTTTAAAGGCTTCCGTATGGATTCGTCGTTGAATCACTCGGGAGGTGTTCATCTTTTCTTTTTGGCGATCTAAAAGTTCCATATAAAGCATAAAAAACTGTTCGGGTCCAAAGCCCGGTGGAATGATGACCTCCACGGTTCGATCCTCCTCCAGGGTCATGGGCAGACGAGTCACTAAAACATCCTCACTATGATAACGCCCCATTAATAGATCCACCTTCTCATGGAAAAACTCATATTCCTGGAGGCGGTGCAACAATAGCTCGCGGGATGGAATCTCGGCTTCGTCGGATTCTTTTTTAGGCAATAGTTCTCGACTTTTAATCTCAATTAAAGTGGCCGCTAACACAAAGAACTCAGAGGCTATATCAAGATCCAATACCTCCATGGCACGGAGCACGGCCATATATTGTTCCGTAATTTCATAAATTTTAATATCGGTAATATCCATTTTGTTGACCCGTATTAGCTTTAAGAGCAAATCGAAGGGGCCTTCAAAGTTTTCTAATTGTAAATTAATTTGTTCCATATTTGCTTCTCCTACCTTGAAATTATAGCATAGAGCCTCAAGGCTTCCCATGATATACTAAATCCATGAAACAAAAAGATTATAT
>JAAZGI010000219.1 GCA_012511315.1 Clostridium sp. | reverse complement strand
TTGTTTAGTTTCGTCATCGCGCCATCTCCACAGATCAATATAACCATTATAAACCATTTGGTTTCAATCAACAAGAAGAACATATCCAGTGATATTGTCAAGTTACTTTGGGTTTTATAAATAAAAGCATCCCAATTATTTTTATATTAAACTTAAGCTCCTCTAAAAGACTTAAGTAAAGTATTTAAGCCAGTCATTCTACCATCTGATAATATAGGTATATTACCTATTAATTCATTTGCTGTTTTTGATATTATTTTTCTATTGATATCTTTCTTGCTTAACTTTAGTATTCTTTCTTCTTTTAATTGTTCATTTCTTCTTTTATTAAATAAATCATATACATTTCCACCGTTACTCTTAAAGGCTCTAAGTCTTGCCATTTGATCTACTCCTTCTCTACACCACCCTAGTGGTCTAGAACTTAGCCTATCTGATAATATATGACTTATATGACCTTCTGCACTGCATCCCATATAGTCATAGTTGTATTGATTTTTAATTCCTTCCTAATTATTTAGAATATATCTTCTCGAGTCTTTAATTGCTTCCTTTTTTGTATCAATTTCTGTGGATGCTAAAATTATTTTAAATCGTAAATTGCAATTAGAAGTTGTCCACTTTCTTTAAAAGCAGAAAACTGAGTCATTAAGTTGTTATAAGTTCTGAAATATACTGGTAAAGCAAATCGGATGGGGTTAGGTAGTTGTGGATCTTACGTGGTAAGTTATTCATCCACTGGTTGATCCTGCGAATGGTGTTGGAAGTAATGTTGGAAAGTAAGGATCCTTTCGGAATGAAACGTCGGAGAATGCCATTGTGCTTCTCATTGGTTCCTCGCTCCCATGAGGAGTACGGGTGTGCGAAGTATACCTCGCTGATACCCTTCATACACGCTTCTAATCCTGCGAATTCAGAACCATTATCGGCTGTCATTGTTTTGAAGAGCTGTGATGCATTGGGTAAACAAGCTAGTTGACTCATAGCACCATAAACTGCCGCTTCTGTTTTTCCTTCAATCTTGAGAATGATAGTATAGCGTGTGACCCGTTCTACTAGTGTCAGTAATACTGGTTCTTCCTTACGTTTTGAACCAATGACTGTATCAACTTCCCAATGCCCGAATTCAACTCTCTCATTAACGCATTCAGGGCGTTGATCGATAGAGGTTCCCAGTACTCGCTTATGGTCTCTGACCCGCCTCTTACGTGTGTTCCTGCGCAGTTTAAGCAGTAGATCCATATTCATTAAGTCCATCAAACCCTCATCAATAGTCCGATAAAGTGACTTCGTACATACCCGTTCGTGTTTCTCAAATAAACCATTAACCTGAGCATACCCCACAACGGCATCAGGAGACCATCGTTCTTCTTTAATCTTGTGGGTAGCGAACTCCAGAAACTTATCCACCTGATAAAGCTTATACGGTTTCCGAGAGGCTTCACGATTCTTCGCATAGATGGCTTGTCCTGTTTCAGCGAAATAGGATTGAGTATAGCGTTTCTTCTGATTGACAAGTTTTACTTGTTGGGCTGTACCCCGCTTGATTTCGTTATTGATAGTAGAGTGGGATCGTCCAAGGCATTTGGCAATATGCCTGTTTGAGAATCCTTGCCGATTCATGGATTGAATTTCTATCCGTTCAGAGAGTGTTAGGTGTTGTCCTTTATTTCGTAATACAGGTTCATTGAGTTGCATCATTGATGATTCCTTTCTCATATGTGTTTAACAACTTTATGATACTAGGTTTTCTTCAATGGTGCTTTTCTTTTACTTACCGTAGGGTGGACAACTTCATTTTACAATCTGCCATTTAATATTGTTCCAAAACAACAGATTTTCTTAAGTGCGTGGAAGAACATACCTAATAGATTCTATCTTTGCAGATCTTTCAATTACCTATAGAATAATAAGGAGGTTAAGATGGAAAACATAGTTACAGATAGACTAATTATTAGAAAGTTTGAACCCAGTGATTGGCAAGATTTGCACGAATACTTGTCAGATGAAGAGGTTGTTAAATTTGAACCATATGGTATTTATTCTGAAAATCAGGCTATTGAAGAAGCAATTAGAAGGTCAAATAATGAATCTTTCCGTGCGGTTTGCTTGAAGAAAGATGGAAAATTAATAGGGAACTTGTATCTGGATAAAGGAGAATTTGATACATTGGAATTGGGATATGTATTTAATGGTAAGTTTCAAGGTCAAGGATATGCTACGGAGGGAGCAAAGGCGTTAATTGACTATGCCTTTAAACATTTAGGAGCTAGACGTATTATCGCTATGTGTAATCCAATGAATGAACGCTCTTGGAAGTTGCTTGAACGCTTGCATATGAGACGTGAGGGTTTACTTTTACAGAATGTCTATTTTAAAACTAATATCAATGATGATCCTATATGGTTAGATACTTACGAATACGCGATATTGAAAGCAGAATGGTATAAGGATATAGAAACCGATTGATTCTGCTTGGATCGCTGAATTATATGTACTCTTAGAAACATTTCAGGAGTAGTAAAGCACTAGTATTAACACTGTAACAACAAACAATGAAAGTAATAGTGACGAACCACACGAAGCATGTAGAGAATGTGGTGTACCGTATTTGATTATTGATGCTGTGTTGAATTCGGTAATAAGATTCCGTACAGGTCCGAATCTCAATATCTTATTG
>JAAZGI010000218.1 GCA_012511315.1 Clostridium sp. | reverse complement strand
TCTCTTCTGGTGCTTTATCTATTTCGTCATACTTTGTTGCAGTTGCACCGCCAGCTACTGCCAAAACAGTTGTGATGGCTGCTGTTAATGTGGTCTTACCATGGTCAACGTGACCAATGGTCCCAATGTTAACATGGGGTTTGTTACGTTCAAATTTTGCTTTTCCCATTATTGAATCCTCCTATAAGGTTTTAACTACTCTTATTGTATCTTAATCTGAAAAAATTTCAATTAAGCGTCTTTTCCTGCTTTGCCCATGATCATTTCCTGAACACTCTTTGGAGCGTCTTCGTAGTGATCAAATACCATGCTGTAAACTCCGCGACCTTGGGTTCTGGAGCGTAGTGATGTGGCATAACCAAACATTTCTGACAGCGGTACAAAGCCTCTTACAACTTTTGCCCCTGCCCGATCGTCCATACCTTCAATGCGTCCACGTCTTCCGTTCATATCACCGATGACGTCACCCATGTATTCTTCTGGAATAATAACTTCAACAGCCATCATGGGTTCCATGATAACCGGATCCGCCTTTGCCATAGCCGTCTTAAACGCCATGGATCCAGCAATCTTAAAGGCCATTTCCGATGAGTCAACATCATGAGATGAACCGTCTACTAATTTAACTCCAAAGTTAATGGTTGGGTAACCAGCCAGGATACCGGTCTTTGAAGCTTCTTTGATACCTGCATCAATTGGGCTGACAAATTCCTTAGGAACAGTACCACCAACAGTAGCATTTTCAAAGGTGTAGTCGCCTTCTTGTGGGAACATTTCAATAACAGCATGACCGTACTGACCCTTACCACCAGACTGACGAACATACTTACCTTCTGCCTTAACTGTTTTACGAATGGTTTCTTTGTAGGCAACCTGAGGTGCTCCAACATTACATTCTACCTTAAACTCTCTCATGAGTCGGTCAACCATGATGTCAAGGTGAAGTTCACCCATTCCAGCAATGATGGTTTGTCCAGTTTCATGGTTTGTGTAAGTTTGGAATGTTGGATCTTCTTCAGACAGCTTAGACAAGGCAACACCCATTTTTTCCTGGGATGCTTTTGTCTTTGGCTCGATGGCTATATTGATAACTGGCTCTGGGAAGTCCATGGATTCTAGAACAACTGGGTTGTTCTCATCACTTAGACTGTCACCGGTTGTTGTATTTTTCAATCCAACAATAGCTCCGATGTCTCCAGCTCTCAAGTCTTCAACTTCCTCACGGTGGTTGGCGTGCATCTTAACAAGACGTCCGATCCGCTCACGCTTTCCTTTGGTGGAGTTCTTAACGTAAGAACCGCTGACCATAACTCCTGAATAAATCCGAGCAAAAGCTAATCTTCCAACAAATGGGTCAGTAGCAATCTTAAATGCCAAAGCTGACATCGGTGCATCATCAGATGCTTCACGAGGTACTTCCTCACCAAATTCATCCGTTCCGACAATCGGTGGAATGTCTAGTGGGGATGGTAGGTAATCAACAATGGCGTCGATCATTTCCTGTACACCCTTGTTCTTGTAGGATGCCCCACAGATTACTGGAATTAATTCGTTGGCTACAACACCTTTACGGATTGCATTTTTGATTTCATCATTTGAAATCTCTTCGCCTTCCAGGTATTTTTCCATCAGCTCTTCGTCGAAATCAGCACAAGCTTCTAGAAGTTTTCCTCTATATTCCACTGCCTTTTCCTTAAGTTCTTCTGGAATTTCACCAACTTGAATTTCTTTACCCATGTCATCTAAATGGATCTTCGCTTCCATTTCAATGAGGTCTACGATTCCAATAAATTTGTCTTCGGCACCAACTGGCAACTGAATAGCTACAGCATTAGCCTTTAGACGATCATGAATGGTATCCATAGACTTGTAGAAATCAGCACCCGTCGCATCCATCTTATTAATGTATACGATTCTTGGAACACCATAACGGTCGGCCTGACGCCAAACTGTTTCAGTTTGAGGCTCGACACCTGATTTAGCGTCCAATACAGTTACTGTTCCGTCCAAAACACGCAGTGAACGTTCAACTTCAATGGTGAAGTCAACGTGTCCCGGCGTATCGATAATGTTAATCTGATGTCCTCTCCAATAGCAAGTGGTGGCAGCCGAGGTGATTGTAATACCTCTCTCTTTTTCCTGTGCCATCCAGTCCATTTGGGATTCACCAGTATGTGTTTCACCTAATTTATGTGTTTTTCCTGTGTAGTACAGGATACGTTCCGTAGTCGTGGTTTTACCGGCATCAATATGTGCCATAATTCCAATATTACGGTATTTGTCTAATTGGTATTCTCTAGCCACGCTGAACCCTCCTCTCGCATGTATAATTTTCGAATAATGTTACAACAGTCATTGATTAAAATCTGAAGTGAGCAAAAGCCTTGTTTGACTCGGCCATCTTGTGAACATCTTCTCTCTTCTTAACTGCTGCTCCGGTTCCGTTTGCTGCATCAAGGAGTTCGTTTGCAAGCCGCTCTCTGGCGTACTTTTCGTTTCTCTTGTTGACTGCAACTAACAACCATCTGAGTCCCAATGTTTGACGTCTTTCTGGACGCACTTCAATTGGTACCTGGTAGTTAGAACCACCAACTCGTCTAGCTTTAACTTCAAGTGTCGGCATAATGTTGTTTAAACCTGCTTCAAACACTTCTACTGGGTCCTTACCGGACTTTTCTGAAACGATATCGAAGGCTCCGTAAACAATTTTCTGCGCTACACCCTTTTTGCCGCCTTGCATCACGTTATTAATGAGCTTGGAGACTACTATTGAATTATAGATTGGATCTGGTAGAACCTCTCTTTTGGCTATAAATCCTTTTCTTGGCATCTTTCTTCCCTCCTTAAATATTATTTAGATCATCGGTACTCTACCGGCAACTATTAAAAATGGCCGGTCGTAAAATGCTGTGCTTTATTTATGTAAAGTGTCAAAATACACAATCATCACCTAAAACAGAGCAATTTCACTGGCTAGCAAGAACCTACTTTTTAACTTTCGGTTTCTTTGCTCCGTATTTTGATCTGGACTGCATTCTGTCTGTTACACCGGCTGTGTCTAGAGTTCCTCTAACAACATGGTATCTTACACCGGGTAAGTCCTTAACTCTTCCACCTCTGATAAGAACAACGGAGTGTTCCTGAAGGTTGTGTCCTTCTCCACCGATATAAGCGGAAACTTCAAATCCATTGGTTAAACGGACTCTAGCTACCTTTCTCAATGCGGAGTTTGGCTTTTTAGGTGTCATTGTCTTAACGACAGTACAAACACCTCTTTTTTGTGGGTTTGACTGAAGAGCAGGCGACTTAGACTGATGCTTAATCGACTTTCTTCCCTTCCTGATCAATTGGTTAATGGTTGGCATTTTTTCACCTCCTGTGATTAATGTTTCTATGCAATGGCAGTGAGTACTCCAGTGAACACCCAGGTCATCTCTTGCTTAAATTAAAAATTTAAAGGTTTGACTTCCTGCTTGATTCCCCTTTATTCTAATG
This sequence comes from Clostridium sp., assembly GCA_012511315.1. Lineage (GTDB taxonomy): Bacteria > Bacillota > Clostridia > Clostridiales > Clostridiaceae > JG1575. The sequence continues at coordinate 194 of JAAZGI010000218.1, read as the reverse complement.
GTTTCTCCTGCATAAAACAGAATGAAATCATCGAAGGAACATCGGGAATGGGTAGGTTGGAACATCACTTTGCGGACAAAAGCCGAAAAGGTAGAATCTACCCTTTCGGTTTATCACACAAAGCAGATTTTACCACATACTCTTCCTTTGTGTCAACGGATTCGGTGTGTCTAAAATTTGCTGTAAATTACCTT
>JAAZGI010000217.1 GCA_012511315.1 Clostridium sp. | reverse complement strand
GATTGAAGTAGCTCTAGGCTGAGTAATCTCCAGCAACTGTTTTCTCCAACAATGGACGAATTCGATCAAGGACTTGACGCTGATGATAATCTGAATATTGATAGATGTCCATATCTTCCTTGGAGTCGAAACGAGTAATTAGAACGATATCAAAATTACGGTCGGACTCAATCTCATTAATACCAACTTCAAGCTCTTTCAGTTCCGGAATTTCACCCTCCATGGAACGTAAAATTTCCGCCACTGTAGCTACATCTTTTAAGTTTTTTACTTTCATTAAAACAACATGAGTAAACATGATGACTCCTTTTGTTTTTTTATATTTATTTTATATCTATTTTATATCTATTTTCGAAATATCTTTTTACTTATTCGCTGGTTTCATTTGATTTCGATCAAACCCTTAATGAACCGCTGATACAATGCCAATAGCGACACATTCTTCTTCGCTATTTTTAACCCGAACCTCTACTTTGGAATGACTCTTTGAGGTGAAGACTAATTCCAATTCCACCGAGAAATGGTGCTCTGGTTGAATGGGCTTGATGATGTTCATGCTCACATTGTCAATTTCAGTATAAAGATTCTGGTTTTTCAAAATAATGGAGGAGCATTTCACCATAATCATGGATAATAAACTTCTTGATAAGGTCCCTAAAGGATCCAGCATTTCGCCAGTTACCCGACCTGAGAAGATAAAGCGTTTGTTCTTTTCTTCATAGCTGAAGTTTTCAATAATTCGATCTTCCAAGGACGCGCCTGTTTTATGGGACATCCAGCGTTCTTTTAGCCCCTTTAACACGTCGCCTCGAGAAATAATGCCCAGGCATTTATCGCCTTCCGTGACAGGAATCTGTTCCACGTCCTCCCATTCCATAATATGAGCAGCATAAGCTACCGTGGTCTTGGGATTCACTTGAACGGGCTTTTTCATATATTTACTGATCAATTCAGTTCCATCTTTTCCCAATACATCCCGTGGTGTGATCATCCCCACCACTTTATTCTTATCATCAAGGACTGGAAAACGATCAAAGCCTGTTTCTTCGGCCCGCTCTTTCCAATGGTTCACCGTCTCGTGGTCATAAAGCGCCACGGGTTCTGTTTTCATGATATCACCGACGTATAAAATCCGTTGACGGATTAAATTTTGAGATAAGGCTTTATTAATTAAAGAAGCAATGGTGTAGGTGTCGTAGCTGGATGAAATAACTGGAATGCCCAGCTGATTCGCCATAGTGCGGATCTTTTCCGTACACTGAAAACCACCAGAAATCAACACGCCGTTTTCGTTTTTCAAGGCCATGTTCTGAGCTGCTTCGCGGTTACCAACAATTAAAATGCCACCTGGCGTAATATACTTTTTCATGGCATCTAATTCCATGGCGCCAATTACAAACTTATAGATGGGTTTTTCAATGCCTGCTTCTCCGCCTAACAGTTCACCATCTACAATTTCTAATACTTCCTCATAGGTGAGGTTTTTGATCTGTTTTTCCTTCGGTGATTCCACCCGAAGAGTCCCTGCTCGGGGCAGAGTTTTAATGTACCCTTCTTCCTCACATTCTTTAATTGCTTTGTAAGCCGTTCCCCCTGAGATCCCCAGTTCTCTAGCAATGGAACGAACTGATATTTTTCGGCCAATCTCTAAATTCTTGATGTGGCTCATCACTAAATGTACTTTAGTCATTGATTCCCCCTGTTCTAGCAAATCCTCTATTCGTCAATTTCTTCTGCTATCTTTTCAAGTCTGCGCAGGCGATGATTTATTCCCGACTTCCCCACCGGCGGCTCCATCATGCTACCTAATTCTTTTAAGGTAGCATCTGGATTATTAACCCGCAGCTCCGCAACTTGTCTCACATTCTCCGGCAAGCGGTTTAAGCCAATGGTTCGTTGGATACGACGTATGGCTTCCATTTGACGGACCGATGCATTCACCGTCTTGCTTAAATTAGCGGTTTCACAATTGACGAGACGATTTATGTCGTTGCGCATGCCCTTTAAAATTCGAATGTTTTCAATTTCAAGTAAAGCCTGATGTGCTCCAATTATGCTTAAGAGGTCCACAATCTGGTCGCCTTCTTTTAAGTAGACAATATTGCTGCCTTTTCGTTTAATCATCTTAGGCGTGAGCTTATAGCTGCTTAGAAGTTTAATGAGCTCATTGCCATAATTCTCAGAGTGAGTAACAAACTCCATATGGTATTGCTTCTCCGGATTTGAAATGGATCCTGAGCCTAAGAAAGCCCCCTTTAGGTACGCTCGTCTCAACAAATCCGTTTTCACCCATTCTTTAGGAATGGATTCGTCAATCACCAAATGGTCACCCTCAGAGGATAAAATCCCCGTCTCAAACAATAACTTTTTTAAGTTTGGAACATCGTCAAAGGCAATTAAATACAGATTCCTTTTTTTCAAGGTCGAACTTTGGCTCACCATAATGGTTACTGCCTCATCTACCTGCTCTCGCAATTCCTTGAGCAGAAACCTTGCCGTCCCTGTATTTTCCGTGGAGATTCGAAAGCCAATGCCTTTGCCCGGCAGCAGCGTTAAGGTACCACAGACTTTCATGACAGCTGATAAGAGCGCCATAAACTCCGGCTGACTAATGGCCAAGTCCTGTACAATCTCTGCTTTAACTTTTGCTGAATAAGACATAGACTCCTCCTTTTTGATCAATTATTTTAAAAAAATTTTTTTTAATTAGTACAGTGCAACCTACATTATAACAGATTTTGTGCTTTTTTATTGTCTCAACTGTTCTTTGTGCGTCTTTTATTTATTGACTGATTCGTTTTTCTTTCCACTGAACTCAAGCTCTAAATAATCTATCAATTTCGAATCGTTTTAGTCTTATTTATCTTCTTTGCTTTGTCATTCGATAGCTATCAAACTAGCGATTCTAACACTAGTTCTTTCCTCTTAATAATCTATTTCCTACAACTCGTTATTAAAAGTTAGTTTTGGGTTTCATTTAACAAGCAATAAAGATGAACCAAAGCCTTTAGCTCTTGGTTCATCCTTAATTGCTCTCCTTGATTCATTTAAAATTGATTACCCTATTCGCATAACGGTCTAGAGGTTTAGCTTTTCACGCTTCTCTTCTGAAGCACGGATCATCTTGCGCGCTTCGGCTCGTATCATTTCCTCTTCCATTATTTTCCGCTCTCGATTCATGAGATAACCCAATGCTGAAAGGGAATATTTTAACTCACGTTCTTTCATAATCGCTTCAAACAATACTTTTGATAATTTTTTTGAATCGTGTCGGATTTGAATTCCTGTGGTTTTTAGTAGATCCGCTTCGATCACCTTAACTCCAAGTTTTTCAACCGCTTGACGGTCAAAGGCCACTTCTTCTGCTCCACTGGCAATATAGTTCTTAATCGCTAGTTGATCTGATAAAGGACGATTATTTACTACCACATAATCAATTCCACCGATATCAGCGTGTTCCATAATTTTTTCTAAGTGTTCCACCACCGATAACCCATCAGTTTCGCCTGGTTGGGTCATAATATTGCTAATATAAAACACTTTAGCTTTTGATTCACGAATTGCTTTGGCTACATCAGGGATTAATAAATTGGGCATCACACTGGTATATAAAGATCCTGGCCCTAGAACAATGGCTTGAGCCTCGCTTAATGCTTGCTTTACACTTTCCGGTGTATGGGCATCTTCTGGATGAATGCGTAGTCGCGTGATGGGATTATCTCCCCTTACAGCACGACCAATGTTGGATTCGCCTTCTATAATCGTTCCATCTTTCATCTCGGCTGATAGTCTTAAGTCCTCTAGCGTGACTGGCAAAACTTTCCCTGTAATTGCCAGAACTTCTGACATTTTAACGACAGCCTGCTCAAAATCCTCCGAAACACCGTTCATGGCTGCTAAAAATAAATTGCCAAAGCTTTGATTTTTTAAAGACCCTTCTTGAAAGCGGTATTGCAGCAAATCCTCCATAGTGGTGCCTGTATTAGCCAGTGCAACGAGACAGTTTCGAATATCTCCAGGGGGCAACATACCAATCTCATCACGGAGAGTCCCAGAAGAGCCCCCATCATCCCCCACTGAGACGACTGCAGTTAGATTACTACTGTAAAACTTCAAGCCTCGAAGCATGGTGGACAGCCCAGTACCTCCACCGATTACTACAATTCTAGGACCTTGAGTTTGCTGACGCTTTTCAGTGAAAAGACTATTGATTTCCCTTGAATCTAGATTCACTTGAAACATTCCATCTCGCATTAGCTTAACAAAGTTTTTAAGAGCTTCTAGAATACTAATATATAAAATAAATAATCCCGATAAAATCAAAAAAGAGAAATATAGAATATAGTTACGGGAGAAAAAACGATTATCAAGCATCTCCGTAATTCCCAAAATGATTAATAAAAAACCTAAGAAAGCAAACAATATCCACCGTTTTAAACCCATTCCGATTCGGGTCAAGTCTTTTAGTGTTTTAACCAACACATCCTTCACCTCTTATATTCGTTGTTTGTTCACAACATAGGAGTCACAATCTCGGTGAGTATAACTAGCATGAAATCCATGTTGCTGCAGTCGATGAGAGATTTCTTCACTAATCGCTACACTACGGTGACGTCCGCCTGTACAACCAATCCCAATAATGAGCTGTTTTTTCCCTTCATCAATGTAGTGAGGAATTAAAAACTTTAAGATATCTTAGGTTTTATCTAAAAAGACTTTAGTGATTTCATTTCCCAAAACAAATTCTTTGACCGGTTCATCTTGGCCTGACAAAGGTCTCAGTTCATCGATATAAAAAGGGTTTTCAATAAAGCGAACATCAAAAATTAAGTCTGCGTCCATTGGAATTCCATGCTTGAATCCAAAGGAAACCACATTGATGTTCAAATGATCTGTTGTAGCTCTGGTTACATAACGGCTTTTGATCTTTTCTTGGAATTTGCGCAAAGGTAAGGCTGAAGTGTCAATCACATAATTCGCGCGATCTTTAATCGGTTTAAGAATTTCCCGTTCTTTTTCAATCCCATCAAGCAATCGTTCTTTCGATGACAGCGGGTGAACCCGACGGGTTTCTTTAAACCGACTCACCAATTCATCGTCATCAGCATCTAGAAACAAAATCTCGAAATCTATGTTTTTAGCCACTAGTTCATCGATGGATTCCTCAATTCCGTCAAAGAATTGTCCCGAGCGGATGTCCATCACCAAAGCAGCATCGGAAATCTCTCCCTCTGCCGATGTTAAGAGGCTAACAAACTTACTCAACAGATTTGGGGGCATATTATCAACCACATAATAACCCATATCTTCAAAGACCTTAACAGCCTGACTTTTACCTGCACCAGACATTCCTGTAATGATTACAATTTTCAAAAGACTCACCTCCATATTAGCTTTCATTATAGCAGATATCATAAAGGCTCACTCAGAATTCCTTTGCAATGATCTGAGCTGCTCGGTAGTTTTTTTTCCCAGCTATCCTTAATCAATGGGTTAATATAAATTGTTCTCATCTTTAAATACAGTAGCGATCCCCCACCGATTTGAGTAGAATGATAAAGAAGGTATTTAAAGCTTTCACTGAGACATTAAACTTCTTGTCCCGTGTTTTAGCTAACCTTTCACATCTTTATTCATCGATTTATAGATACTCATCATTTAATAGATACTCATCATTTTATAGCTATTCATCAGATCAAAATTATTGGAGGACTCATGAAAATTAAATTTAAGCTTCTATCCCTAACGATTATAGCAACATTAGTTCTAACTGGTTGCGGGAACTTGGCCAAACCAGAGCTTAAACCTCAAATCCATACTTCAGCTCCCCATGCTACTAATCTGCGGAGTGCCACAACCCCAGAGGAAATGGTGGCCTACGATAGTCTGGCAGAAATTCGTCAAGCCTGGCTCGATTTAGATTCAAACTTAGGCGACCTAGATGGGGTCCCCATTCTTGACCCCAGCCCGGAAGGAATGTCTCCCTCCTTTAGCGCCAATCCGGAAGAAGTAGTCGTCAGTTACATGGATAAAGTGAGCTCTAAAAAAAGCATCACGATCTACGGTTACTTCACGGATAGCCCCCAAACTCTACTAGAAGACTTTAGCGAAAGCACTTACTTTGAAACTTCCCACATCGGAGATCAAGAGTTCCATCTTTTAATGAATCAAGCAGACGATAGTAGTCGCGAAGCCTATACTATAAAAGATCAGTGGTTTATCCATATCTTTGCCGAGGGCTTTTCTGAGGTAGAATTCAGTGACCTTTTAGATCAAGTCACCCTAGCGCCTTTTTTCTAAACAGTTGGCTAATTCTTTAGACATCCTATTGTTAACTAATCTAAATTCACAGTAAAATCCAAGATTAAAGTAAAGTCAAAGTTTACATTTACCATGTCCTAAAGCCTTATATTTTTAATACGATGTTAAACTTCATGATTCTTAAATAATAACAAGGATTTATCCGCTGAAGTTTTCTTCGATGTTCTCTGTTTCGTTTTTGAACTCTACTAAATTGCTAAATGATATACTCACAAAGCTCCATCTTGTTCGATGCAGGATTTTAAGACAACTCTTATTATTAGAAATTAAGTCCATTCCATGTTACTGGAGCTTGGTTTCAAATTCGTTAAAGTCATAAATGACTTCACCTTTGGAAGTAAT
>JAAZGI010000216.1 GCA_012511315.1 Clostridium sp. | reverse complement strand
GTGTGCAGTCCCTCCTGAGTAACCATGGGAGGCAGAGCAAAGTAAGCTCTGTTCATGATTGAATTGGAGTCAATAATTAATAATTTTTCCATATATTTTTTCCTTTCGTGTCTCTTTCTCCATTATAAACTATACCAGTAAAAAATACTTGAGGAGAAAACTCAATGGTTAAGGTGGAGTGGAATAGCTGACCATTACAGTCATGAATTTTAAATCAAACGCTAGATTGCTTTTTCGCTTTAAAGCACCCACTATTAGCTTTGTAACAGGCAAACCCTGTAAATATCATGAACATCCCGAATATCATGGCATATTTTTTAAAGTTTGTTTGTTAATTTTACAAAAATATTAAAACTAGGTATAATTAGTTAGATGAAAAACGATCTGTGGATAAAGCGCACCTTACCATGTCGCAACAACCCTTTTAGTTCTGCAACGAATGATGATGGGCTTTTGCGCTCTTTTTTTTCGCTTACATCGGAGGCAGTTCGTTGAACTTACAATCAAAGGAGAGAAACAATGAAGGCATTATTTATTGTATTAAACAAAACTGAAAAACTCAACGACCTCTTACGCAGCTTTAGTGAGCGTGGAATTTATGGCGGAACGATCTTGGAGTCCCAAGGTATGGCTTCTACCTTAATGGAAACCGGCGAACAGTCTGGAATTTATATGAGACTCACTGGACTTTTAAACCAAGGACGCCCCTTTAACCGAACTATTATGATGGTATTGAAAGATGAACAAGTACCTACCGCTAGAGAGTGCGTGGTAGAAGTATTAGGTGACCTTAATAAAGGGAATACCGGAATCTTTTTCACAGTACCTTTAGATACATGGGAAGGTGTTCGTTTCGATTAGTTTTATAACTACAGGTTCACTGCACTAAATTATCAACAGGAGGCACCAATACAACATGACGATATTTTACCTTGCTCTTTTAATTCTTACCGCCCTTTTCGCTTCAAAACTACTCAGCTATTTAAAACTCCCTGATGTCACCGGATATTTATTGGCCGGTATCATTATCGGTCCATCCGTTTTAGGTTTAATTCCAGAGTCGTCCTTTGCAAACCTTAATATTCTTAATAGTATTGCTTTAGCATTTATAGCATATAATATTGGGTGCGAAATGGACTTTCAAAGCATTAAAGAACTTGGCAACAATATATTAATCATCACTGCCGTCCAAGCTATTATGACAATGGGCTTTGTCTTCATTACTTTTATGATCATGGGTCAAGGTTTAGCCTTCTCCTTGGTTGTTGCCGCCATTGCCTGCGCTACTGCTCCAGCTGCTACTTTGATGGTCATTCAACAATATCGAGCCAAGGGTCAATTGGTTGATACGCTGATTCCAGTGGTCGCTTTGGATGACGCTTTCACCATCATGGTCTTTGGGATCGCAAACACAGTAGCCCTTAACTTGTTATCAAATGCAGAAGCTTCTATTGTTACTATGCTTTTTGTTCCTTTATGGGAGATTGCATTGTCTTTAATCATTGGTATTCTAGGAGCAATTATTGCAATCTTAATCCTGCAACGGCTTAAGTCAGAAAGTGATGTTATTATCTTTATCATTGGTGGTGTTTTACTTTTAACCTTTGTGTCTGAATACCTAAATATTTCATCGCTACTCACCATTATGGCCTTTGGTGTGATGGTTGGAAACTTTAGTAGTAAAAAAAGAACGGCCCGAACGGCTTTGGAAGGTATTTCTCTGCCAGTGTTTGTCGCCTTCTTTGCTTTATCCGGTGCAGAACTAGATTTAAAGGTCTTGTCCACCGCAGGGCTCCTTAGCTTAGCCTATTTCCTCTCCCGCGCAGCAGGGAAGATTTACGGCTCGAGAGTGGGTGCTCAAATGACTAAAATGCCTGAACCAATCGTTAAGTATCTAGGCTTAACCTTAGTTCCTCAGGCCGGCGTAGCAATCGGTTTGTCGCAAATTGCTAGCCAAACTCTCCCTGAACCATTGGCCAGTACAATCCAAGCTGTAGTCTTGGGTGCCGTTATCGCCAATGAAATCGTAGGACCCGTTCTAGCCAAATATGCTCTAACAAAAGCCGGTGAGATTGCTCCAGAAAACCTATAGTCCGATTTTACTTCTCTTTTCGAATGAGGCTAAAACTAAATTTTTACAAGCTGAAAAAGGAACTACAAACCTGCAAAGATTTTGTAGTTCCTTTTTGTAGCCACCTTCGCTCCAGCTTGGTCATAAGGATTATCAATCATAAACAAGAAGCCGCAAGAGAGTCAGATTCATAATTTTATAGCAAATTTTAAGACTCTTTCACACAAAATGGGTTGTTTTTTAGAAAACATTACCTCGAAACCAATGTTTTTTTACACATGTTGAAATCATCAATCTTTTTTTCACGCAAGCAAGAAGGCGAAAATATTTTACAATCAAAAAAAACAGGCTTATACTAATTAGTGGAGTCCAATCGATTCCGAAAATGCACCATAAAACTCGACGTATCAGCCCGTTTAATTCTGCATTTGAATGAGTGCGGGTTTTTTTGCGGCCTTTTTTGGTGCAAAATGAATTTATTTC
>JAAZGI010000215.1 GCA_012511315.1 Clostridium sp. | reverse complement strand
TGTCTGTTAGATGAACCCTTTTCCAATCTAGATGCGGCTCTAAGAGTTAAGTTACGCGCAGAGTTAAAGAAAATTCAGCAGGAGCTGAATATGACTATGGTCTTTGTGACCCATGATCAAGAAGAAGCCTTAGTCATTGCCGATCAAATGGCAATCATGGAACAAGGGAAATTAGTTCAATGTGACACCCCAGCTAATATTTTGGCACATCCAGCCAATGATTTTGTGAGAGAGTTTCTCCATATGGACGAATTGGTTTGGGATGAAGCAGGAACTTTAATGAAAATAATCAAATAACAAAGAGACCTTGCTGAGAACAACTAGTTCAAAATCAAGGCCCCAATCATTCAATCAATACAATTTCAAATTCAATCAAGAATCAGTTCAATAAAAAACCATAGGCAAGACAAGGCCTGTAGGAGGTATTTCCCATGCTAATTGATATGCATTTACATGAGATCACTTATTCGAGTGATAGTTTTATCGACTTAAGTCAAATTGTTACTGTAGCAAAACAAAAAGGTTTGGATGCCGTCTGCATTACAGATCATGATAGTATGGGTCTGCGTGACTACGCAGAAGAATACTCGAAAAAAGTAGATTTTCCAATTTTTGTTGGCATTGAGTTTTTGACCGAGCACGGCGATATAACCGCTTGGGGTATTGATGATTACCCAGCTATCAAGACGTCAGCCCAAGAATTTATCGATCATGTTCAAAAGTCGGGAGGGTTTAGCGTCTCCTGTCACCCCTTCCGTCAAAACAACCGAAGCCTAGAAGAACATCTACTTGACGTGAAAGGCCTTCATGGAATTGAGGTTTTAAATGGAAGTACACCCCTTGAAGCCAATCAAAAAGCTTTACGCTACTGCCAAGAATTAGGTCTTAAACCCATTGGAGCTAGCGATGCGCATCGGATTGGACAGATCGGTAAATATGCCACTTGGCTACCGGAAAAGGTTGATAACCTGAAAGACTTTATCGCTCAACTTCATTCGGGTCCAACCAAACCCGCGATTTGGAATGGCATTAACTATGATATAGTGGAAGCATTTTAAACGGTTTGTTTGGATCAAAAGCTAAAGTAATATGAAAGTAGAAAAAGGCCCTTGGTTAGTGATTGAAACACTGGCCAAGGGCCTTTCCATAAAGGAATTCATAAAGGAACCCACAAATAATGTGTTTATCCTAAGGGGTTCGTTTAATGAGCTTTTAAAAGAGGTTATTTGGAGCTGCTGGGTAGTACTCTTCGGACTGATTTTGAATCTTGAATTCTGAGAAATCATCTTCCAGCTGAAGGATTAGCATAGGATAGGTAAAGGCCTGGGTCACAATGTCATTGGGACCTGGGGATTTTTCAATGACCTTAATCAAGAGTGTATCGTCCTGAGCTTGGATATCCTTAAGAGAAACAGAATGTCCTCCCGTTGACCGTTCGCCCATAAAGATTACTAAAACTTTATCTTCATCAAAAAGAAAATAACCCTTTTCCTTCTTTAGAGCTTCAATGGGATTTTTAAGATGATCAGGTGCTTGGGGGAGAATTTGATAATTCACAGCTCGACCTCCTGTGGCTGGGGCAGAAGTTTCCGTTGCGGTAGTGGCTGGAGTGGTAGTGTCAGGCGAACTAGTAACTGTAGTTGTCTTTGATCCAGGTGTTTCTGTTTGGCTGTCGGTGGTGGTCCCAGGGGAAACACACCCGCTCAAGGATACTGTTAAAGTAAGAACCACCATGGTGGCGATTGATTTTATTCGAAGTGTCATTTGACTCGCTCCCTTCAATAATTAACAATGT
>JAAZGI010000214.1 GCA_012511315.1 Clostridium sp. | reverse complement strand
CTGGTGGTGGAGTTTTGGGTAGCCAAATTGCTTTTCAAACGGCCTTCAAAGGCTTTAATGTGAAAGTTTGGCTTCGCAGCGAAGGGTCAATTAAACGAGCAAAACCTAAATTTGATCGTTTAGAGGATATCTACTTAAAAACCTTGGAGGCTATGAAAACAAATCCAGCCGCCTATGCTCGTGGCTTGTCTGATTCGAAAGAGTTATCAAATGAAGAAATTGATGCTTTAAAAGATAGAGTCACTAAAGCTCATGAGAGCATTCAGTTAGTTACTAGCTATGAAGAAGCATTTAAAGATGCAGATTTAGTGATCGAAGCAATCGCTGAGATTCCTGAAGAAAAAATTGAGTTTTATAGTGAGATGGCAAAATACCTACCAGAAGATTCAGTGGTAGTAACCAACTCATCAACCCTGCTGCCAAGTACTTTTGCAAAACATACTGGACGGCCAGAAAAATATTTAGCTCTTCATTTTGCCAATGAAATCTGGAGAAATAATACAGCAGAAGTTATGGGACATCCAGGAACAGAACAAAAATACTTTGATCAAGTAGTTGAGTTTGCATCAGCCATTGGCATGGTACCTTTAAAGTTAAATAAGGAACAGCCAGGGTACTTATTAAATTCAATGCTGGTTCCTTTCTTACAGTCCGCCCAAAGATTACTAGCCAACGATGTTTCAGATCATGAAACCATAGATAAAACTTGGCGACTAGCCACAGGTGCTCCCCTTGGTCCTTTCCAAATATTAGATGTGGTGGGACTAACTACTGCCTATAACATAAGCAGTATGACGCCAGGTAGTGAGGATCCAACCAGCGAAAGTGGAAAAGTCTTAGCTATGTTAAAAAAATACATTGATGAAGGCAAGACAGGAGTCAACGCTGGAGAAGGCTTCTACAAGTATAAATAGACAACTGAATTAAATTAGATGTTGTAAATTTTGAGCCGTTTCTTTTAGAGGTGGCTCTTTTTAGTGCGCCCAGCATGGGTGAACGCTAAGGGGTTAAAGTCCCTAGTCTACCCTAGTAGTGGGAAAGACATAGCTGAACACCAAGGGTGTCCATCGTGAGGTGGAGTTTGAAGGAAGGTGTAAGCAAATCTTTGGTCTGACGAACAGAAATCACATCAGGCATCAGGTCGCGGAGGGGTAAGAAAAAAGCCCTCCTGGCTGGTGTGATAGGCAAGTTTGCCGGTCAATCCTTCGATTTGGGAAAAGGTAAACTGGTTATTGGCTGAGATGCAGTGGCTTCAAACATTGTTTTTGATGAAAACACTCCAAGAATTAGTAGGATTCACTGCAGATTGTTTATATTCCGGCTGAGGAGAGTTTTCTGATCACGGACCTTGGGCCCACCTATGGAACCCTTCATAATTTTATCAGAATATATCCCACTGAAAATAACAAAATCGCTGATTTAAATCCAGATAACTTAAACGCTGGAGGGAACGAATTAGTGGAGTTAGAAGGTACTCCTGAAGAAATCCTGACAAATTTTAAAAATATTACAGCCTATGAGCCTTTAGGTGAAAGGTATAGCGTTCGTGTGAATGTATATGACTTGTTAATACAGGATTATGGCTATCAAACCTACAAGTTTAAACATGCTTCCACCCAAATGGATGGTAAAAGCTAGAGAGTTTTTGTCATGTTCGATGTTGCCATTGAAACCCAAGCTCCTACTCTATGGGACCAGGTGTTATCATCCCTACGCCCGTTTTAAAGGGAAAACTGAAATGAATTTGAGCTAGTTTATTAGTTCCTTTAATAGGCTAACAAGGAGAAATAGTAGGTGGGTATTTTTCAGAGACAAGAGCTGAATGAGGTCCAAAGACCTTAATAGGGAGTATTTAAGAGAATAACGTATATCTAATAATATGAAAGAGTAGGAGCTGTCGCAGAAAAATGGCAGCTCCTGCTCTTTTAGGCTCGACCATTTGGGCTGATTAAGTAGGTTGTGAAAGTCCACTACTTGTGAGTAGAAGTCTTGTCAAAATCTGAGTTTATTGACGCTAGAATTTTCAAGTAACTGCAGTTTGGGAAGAAGTGATAAACAAACTTCAGGGAGAATTCAAGCAAAGGACCTTGACCTTATGCCCGCGTTCAAGGATTTGCAAAGGAACGATTCAAAGTAAAAGAGTGAAAAGAGTTAAAGAAGTTAAAAAGTTTAAAGAAAACTATCAAATCCATTCGAGCAAAGGGTATAATTAAAAGTGTTATAATATTTATTGTGCGGTCTTATTATGCATAATAGCCTGCTCCAGTCCATTTCTTTAACTTTGGTTCTGGAACTGG
>JAAZGI010000028.1 GCA_012511315.1 Clostridium sp. | reverse complement strand
CACTAAAATGATACAGCAAAATCTTGACCAATAAACACAAAACCTGAAACCAATCATGATTGGTTTCAGGTTTTGTGTTTATTATATTTGATGATCAAGAAATCTACTTCTTATCATGTCAAATTTCCAGTTTCTTCTTCAGCCCTGCAAATTAAACCACCGCTTAGGTAAGTATAGTATAAACAATCTCTTCTGCTGAAATGCCATAAAGGGCATCGGCTAATCCTTTTTGATTAAGGGATGAAATCAATGTTTCTTTTTCTAAAGGCAGGCCGACAAGGGTTTCTGATAGATCTTGCGCTCGGTCATTTCCGAAGAAATCGCCGTTCACCTGGGCACTGGTGATGGTGTTTTTCTTAACATCTAATGAAATAGAAAGTTTTCCACCGGCAAAGCGTCCAATTTTAGTCATTGAAAACTTAGGATTAGCTCCAAAGCGTGCTTGCCATGGTCGGAATTTTTCATCTGCGATTTCTAAAATTCGTCGATGATCCGATTTTGTCAATTGATATCGCTGACCTTTTTCTCCAAGGATGTAGTTTACCATCTGATGGGAAAACTCCTCTGCTGATAGAGTCTGTTTCAAATGATCTTTAATATTGGTTACCCGTTCTCGTACCGACTTGATACTTTTAGAAATGATCTTATAGGGATCTACTGTGGTGGAGGCGACCATTTCTTCAATATTTGTGTCAAATAAAATCGAGCCATGGTGTATGGTGTTGCCCTTTAGCTTATATTGAGCATTGCCTGAGAATTTTCTGCCGCCAATTACAAGATCATTACGGCCATTAAACTCCGCTTCCACTTCGAAGGTTTTCAAGGCATCGATAATGGGTGCGATAAATTCTGTGAAATGGATTTGATTGTCATTCCCATACTCTATAAAGGTAAACTGCCAGCCACCGAGATCTGTGTAAATGGTTCCGCCACCACTGAGCCTGCGAACTACTTCGATTCCTTTTTCTTCCGCATAGCTTAAATCAATCTCTTCAAAGGTGTTTTGATATTTACCAATCATTAAGGTTGGCTCGGTTCGCCAAAACAAAAAAACTGGTTCAGATAGTTCCTTTTCACAAGCAAAATAATATTCTAATGCGAAGTTGTAAAACACATCCGTGGAGCCCGTGTCAATATAGATCATAACTACAGAATGATCCTCTTCTTGGCAGCGTTTAATGCCTCATGGGCGCGATAGGAAGAACGAACCAAGGGGCTCGAGGCAACAAATTGGAAGCCCATGTCTAAACCGGCATCTCGCAAGTCATCAAATTGCTGAGGCGATACATAACGATCCATGGTCCAATGTTCCTTGGTTGGAGCAAGGTATTGACTAATGGTTAAAAGGTCACAGCCCGTTGCCCGAATATCCCGCATGAGCTCTAAAATTTCTTCGTCTGTTTCGCCAAGGCCAATCATAAAGCCAGTTTTCGTCAGAACATCTGGTGCCAAAGCCTTACTATCTGATAAGACTTTAAGGGAGCGTTCATATATGGCTTGAGGCCGAATATCCTGATAAAGCCGTGGTACCATTTCTACGTTGTGGTTTAAAACATCCGGTCCAGACGCCAGAACCGTCCCCAGTGCCTCTTTATCTCCTTTCAAGTCAGAGATGAGAACTTCCACCGTGACATCGGGATTAAGTTCTTTAACAGCCCGTACGGTCTCTGCCATATGAGCAGAGCCACCATCAGCTAAATCATCTCGGGTTACCTGAGTGATTACCACATGCTCCAGGTCCAACTGCTTCACCGCTTCTGCTAAGTGCTGAGGTTCTGTGGCATCTAGTTCCGTCGGCCGACCTGTTGTGACGTTACAGAAACGACAGTTTCGAGTACATTGGCTACCCATTATCATAAAGGTTGCCGTTTTACTAGAATAGCACTCCCCTAAATTCGGACAGTTGGCTTCCTTGCATACTGTATTGAGCTCCATATCCTGCATTAAGTGAGCAACTTCATCCACCGCTTCCTGGTTATAAGATACTTTTAGCCAATCTGGTTTTTTCATTTACTCCACCT
>JAAZGI010000213.1 GCA_012511315.1 Clostridium sp. | reverse complement strand
TACTTGTTCCACTTCTTCTAGCAACCTAATTAATCTGTTTCCAGCTTTCCCCATAACTTGGGGCCTATTTGGGTTAACAGGACATGAATCAAAAGTATTAGAAGATTATAGGTCAAAAAGACAACAAATACGTAAACTGGACGACTTAGTGTCTCAAAAAATGATTCCAGGACGGGAGCAAATTCAAAATAACTGTAATTCCCATTAATTCGGGGATTCAACCAAAAAACACCTAGGTTAAAAATATTTGTAAACACTAGACTAGATAAAAGTCCCCGACCACTTAATTTGAAGCCTTCCACAGCTTGAATATAGATAACCGCCCAAACCATAATAGTGTGGCCAACAAAATAGGTAAAGTTTGTAATGTGTGGAAAGTTCATGGGATAAAGTACAGGCACCAATAAGGCCAAGATACCCCCTAGCGTGCCCCAGTAGACCGCTAAACTGCGCACAAG
Organism: Clostridium sp.; assembly: GCA_012511315.1. Lineage (GTDB taxonomy): Bacteria > Bacillota > Clostridia > Clostridiales > Clostridiaceae > JG1575. Next base: position 3,930 of record JAAZGI010000213.1, on the reverse strand, counting down.
AGGCTTGTTTGTAGTTAAGGCAAGGATTAGTGCAATGATGGCCGTGCGGCAGATATAGAGCGGCAGACCATCTCCTAAGGTAAAGGTTTTGGCTAGCACATACCAACCATACTGAAGAATCTGCTCCAAAAGAAGAATCCCAAGAAAAATCTTCTTTAACAGTTCCCGGGGATCTCGCTGAAGCTCTTGCCGATATTTTATTATTATAACAACACCTAGAAGAGCTAGGCCTAGAAGAAAAAAATGGGCGCTTGAGAAGGCTCTAAAAGCATAGTCTTCCCAACCGCCCCTAAAAAAATAAGCTAATTGTTTCATTGCTCTACTCCAAGTTTAAGATAGGATCTGCTGGATCATAAATTACTCGCTCTAGCATAAGGCCTCTTGCTTGAGCTACCTTTCCTGCTAAGTCACGATTTCCTAGCGTTAAAGCACGTCGGACATCCTCTAAGGTTCTTGTGCCGTGACCTACATAGAAAAGAGTTCCCACTATAATACGAACCATATTATAAAGAAAGCCATTCCCAGTGACTGAAAGTGTATATTGATTGTTATCACGCTCCAGCTTCAATTGATAAATAACTCGTAGGGTTGATGCAACGGGGGAACCTTGCGACATAAATGCTTTGAAATCATGGCGCCCTAGAAAAAGAGGCAAGACGGCTTGCATGGCTGCCTCATCCAGCTCCCCCTTTTCAAGACTTATATACTGTCTGCCGATGGCAGGTTCAATCTCAGCGTTAATAAAGCGATACACATAGGTTTTAGCTAAAGCATGCTTTCGTGCATGAAAGGTCAAGGGAACCTTAGTACTTTCTAAAATCCGGATATCTGCAGGTAGTTTGTTGTTTAAAGGGTACCGAAGTCGCTCCGCTGGAATCTTTGTCTTGGTTGGAAAATTCAAAACAAACTGTTTAGCATGAACCCCTGCATCCGTTCGAGAGCAACCAGTCACTCGAACCTTTTCACCAGTGACCTCATAAATAGCTCGTTCAATTTCACCTTGAACCGTTCGTCCCTTAACTTGTACTTGCCAGCCGCTAAAAGCTGATCCATCAAACTCTAAGATTAATCGGATATTTGAAAACTCAGCGGTTTGTCTAGTTTGATTCATTTAAGGCAATCCTAACTGCTTTAATCCCACCACCACCACAATGACAAGATAGGCAGTTAAAACAGTATAAGCAATATAGTCTCGTCTTCTATAGGCCAATTCCTTCATTCGAGTCCGGCCCTCGCCACCGCGATAGCAGCGCGCTTCCATGGCCATGGCTAGATCTTCCGCCCGGCGGAAAGATGATATGAATAAGGGCACTAAAATTGGAATCAAGCTTTTGGCTTTCTTAACAAGATTCTTTGAATCAAAGTCAGCTCCACGAGCCATCTGAGCTTTCATGATTTTGTCTGTTTCATCAATTAATGTGGGAATAAAGCGCAAAGCAATACTCATCATCATGGCTAATTCATGGGCCGGAACACCAAACCGCCGGAAAGGACTTAAAAGTTTTTCAATTCCATCGGTGAGTGCTATCGGTGATGTGGTTAAAGTTAAAAGGGATGTACCCATGATGAGTAAAATTAATCGTAAACTCATAAAAACAGCTAATCGAATACCTTCTGGGTAAATCTTTAAAAATCCCAATTGGAACAAAGGGGCCCCAGTACCGCGGGTAATAAATAAATTTAATAGAGCTGTAAACAAGATAATGATAAAGACCGCTTTCAGACCTCGATAGAGGAATGAAAATTTAAGCTGTGCCAGCGCGGTAATTAAAAGGATTAATCCAAACACTACAGCGTAGGCGGTAAAGTTTTTAACCAAAAACAAAGAGGTTATAAAAAAGATTGTAGCCATAATCTTGGTTCGAGGATCCAATTTATGGATCACCGATTCACTGGGGATATACTGACCGATCGTGATATTCTTAATCATTTACAGTCACCACCTTTTTGTAGTGCCCTAGCAATCGCCTCGGCTGCCTCATTGACTCGTATAATATCATCTGGTAAATCAAAGCCTTCTTTTTTTAAGCGTCGAACAAGGTAAGTGACTTGGGGGGATGCTAAGCCCATGGCCTCAAGCTCCTCAACCTTAGAGAAAATCTCTTTCGGAACATCTTGCATCACTAGTTTACCATGGTCCATCACCATGATTACATCGGCTAAATCAGCGACGTCTTCCATGGAGTGAGAAACTAAAATTGTTGTCATAGCATAGCTTTTATGAAGTTCCTTTAATTGAGACAGGATTTCATCGCGACCACTTGGGTCTAGCCCTGCTGTTGGCTCATCCAAAATAAGAACCTTGGGTTCCATGGCTACAACCCCAGCTATGGCGACTCGGCGCTTTTGTCCGCCTGATAATTCAAAGGGGCTCTTATGGCGATACTCCTCAAAATCCAAACCAACCAGCTCCATCGCCTTGCGAACGCGAAGGTCAATTTCCTCTGGGCTTAGATTTAAGTTACCAGGTCCAAAAGCAATATCTTTTTCAACGGTTTCTTCAAATAGTTGATATTCAGGATATTGGAACACTAACCCAACTTTTTTACGGATATCGGCCTTGCGAACTCCTTCCGCGTGAATGTCTTGGCCATCCACCAAAATCCTCCCAGAAGTTGGTTTGATGAGACCGTTAAAGTGCTGGATCAATGTAGATTTTCCTGATCCGGTGTGTCCTATCAAGGCCACAAATTTCCCTTCAGGGATTTCCATCGAGATATCATCTAAAGCCTTTTTAGCAAAAGGGGTCCCAATGGAATATTCAAAGGTTACATGTTCTGCTTTAATTGACATAATTTTTCCACCATTTCATCGATAGTAAGAATATGGGTGTCGATTTCAACACCGGCTTCCTGAAGTAGGTAAGCGACTTCTGTTATTTGAGGTACATCAAGCCCTATTGCTTTGATTTCACGAACCCGTGAAAACACATTGACCGGCGTATCATCCATTACAATTTTGCCTTGATCAATTACTACTATACGGTCAGCATCTACCGCTTCTTCCATATAGTGGGTGATATGGATCACCGTTATGCCAAACACATCGTTTAGTTCATGGACCGTCTCCATAACTTCTTTGCGCCCCGAAGGGTCCAACATAGCAGTTGGTTCATCAAAAATAATGCACTTTGGTCGCATGGCTAAGATTCCAGCAATGGCAATACGTTGTTTTTGTCCACCGGATAAAAGATGAGGAGCATGCTTTCTAAACTCATACATGCCGACATCCTTTAAAGCTTTTTCCACCCGTTCACGGATTTCTTTTGGGGGAATTCCTAAGTTTTCACAACCAAAGGCCACATCTTCTTCTACAATAGTAGCTACCATTTGGTTGTCAGGGTTTTGAAAAACCATTCCTGCCCTGGAACGAACCTCCCAGGTATTTTCAGGATTGGTCACATCGATGGAATCCACCCAAATGCCCCCTTTAACAGGTAGGAGCAGCGCATTAAAGTGCTTAGCCAATGTTGATTTCCCAGAGCCATTATGACCAAGGATGCACAAAAACTGCCCCTTAGGCACATCCAAAGTAATATCCTCAATGGAATAATCAACTTTATCTTCGTCTACTATCGTTTCACGACCATCGTCATCATAATTTTGGTAGTAATGATAAAGATGTTCCGTTTTTATCATCAGATCTGGGGTTACTCCCCTTGTTTCATTCATGGTTCATCCATCCTGACTCATTTTATCGTCCGGTCTTGATGACCGTATTGTTTATAGTTTTTTGCATAGTTGTACTATTAAATTATATAGTATGTAGTGGTACTTCACAACGTATCTAGCCCCTCCACCGGTCTTAAACCAGTACAGATTACTCTGCTATTTATTGACTGTATGTCAAACCTTAGCTAGGGCACTTTTTCTAGCAGGGAACGATGATGTTGGAACCTTTTCGTTTTAAGAACAAAAGCGGCTCACGCCG
>JAAZGI010000212.1 GCA_012511315.1 Clostridium sp. | reverse complement strand
CAATGATTCAAAACCGAACTCGTACTGGAATGTGCCCCATTGAAGAATCTGTCATTAACACCTCTGATCCACATACCGGCGAAGCGAATATTGAAGCTGCCATTACCCTGTTGATGAAACAGGCTAGATAAGAAAAACCTGCTTTTAAGCAGGTTTTTCTTATCTGACGGATTCTCTTGTTCTTATGGTCTTTGCTAATCTTCTGACTGCTTTCGAAAACGACTTTCGTTTTATTCAAACAGCGCAGCAACTTTTTTCATATCTTCTATGATTGTTATGTCTTGAGGGCATTGCGGTTCACAAGCTCCACACTCTTGACAGTTTTCCGCTCGGGTTTCTGCTGAAAGATTCTCGTATTTTTCTTTGGCTCCCGCAAAATCTTCGTAAACAGCTCCCGTGTTCCATAGTCTAAAATTGGCTGGAATATTCACGCCAAAGGGACAAGGCATGCAGTATCCACAGGCTGTACACTGGTTGTTCAATCTAGCTTTATATTCTCGAGTAACATTGAGAACGGCCTCTACTTCAGCTTCATCCAAGGGATTAAATGAAGCGAAGGTTTCCAGATTGTCTTCTACCTGTTCCATTGTTGTCATACCAGATAAAATGACTTTAACGTTGGGGTAAGAACCCACAAAGCGGAAAGCCCAGGAAGCTACTGAATCATAGGGACGTAAGGTTCTAAAGAACGATTCCATAGTGGATGGTAACTTAGCCAGTGAGCCACCCTTTACCGGTTCCATAACAACTACAGGAATACCCATGGATTCAGCCAAGTGGTAACCTTTTAGGCCGGCCTGAAGCTCCGTATCCACGTAATTGAATTGGATCTGACAAAAATCCCAAGGATGGGCTTTTATAATTTCTTCAAAGACTTCATACTCATCATGGAAGGAAAATCCTAAATACTTAATCTTACCTTCATTTTTAAGCTTCATCAGTTCATCCAGCATGTTAAGTTTCACAACATTGTCCCACCGCTCCTTATTTAAAGCATGCAATAAATAAAAATCAATATAATCCGTTTGCAGTCTTTTTAATTGTTCTTCCACATACTCGCGCACTTCTTCTGTTTTTTCAAGTTTCCAAACCGGGAGCTTGGTTGCCAGATATAAACTGTCACGATCATATTTTTTTAAGGCCTTTCCCACAAAGGCCTCGCTTTTTTCATCATGATAAGGCCAGGCTGTATCAAAGTAGGTTACTCCACCTTCATAGGCTCTATCCAATAAATTTTGTGCTTCCCTCTCATCAATCGAGCCGTCTTCATTGGTTGGAAAACGCATGCATCCAAATCCCAATTTAGAAGGTTCAATGTTTAATTTTTTAAATTTACTTGTAATCATAAGAATCCCCTTTCCACGATAATCTTTACATTTACATAATAACACTAAATTTAACCAAGGAAATTCTTGGTTATTCCTAACTCTATTTGAAGTTCACAAAAATAAGTTCATCTTCACCCAACTTTTCTCAACTTCTCTCAGTTTTTCTAAAATTCTAGTTTGGACTTCATTTAGGTAAGGCGTCGACCATATAACCTCCTTGCCGTTAAGAGCTCTGGGTCAAATCACCGGTTTTTTTGAATGGTTATGTTTTGAACGATGGCTCCAGTCAAGTAGCTGGCAAAGATATTCCCTAGTCGATCTCTGGCACTTTAAATAATCCAACGATCTTTTCTGCTCCATGTTCCCTAAAAAATGAAACCAAGGGTCCACCAGTCAAGACGGCAATTACCGAGCCGATGCCGAAAACACCACCTAGTAAGACTCCTCCCAGGGTATGGGTAAAATCAAATAGCATCTTTACTGTTCTATATTTCATTTTAAACTTTTCACTTATCTGAACAATTAACCCCTCAGCCACCGTATACCCAAATTTTGTAGTCACGTTTATAGCAACGCCAAAACATAGCGTCGTTTGCCCCACTAACAACATGATGACACGTACCAGCATGGAAGGTTGGGATCCAACTACTTGCAGGATCCAAGGGCCGAACAGATTCATAAATAAGCCAAGGGTCACGGCATTAATAGCCGTTCCCCATTTGACAAAACGTCTAGCAAAAATTAGAACCAAAGCCAATAACACGAGGTTATGGATTAAGTTGGCATTTCCTACCGCTATATTTAAACGATTGCCCAACCCATCCGACCAGACGGATAGGGGATCAGAACCTAGTTTACTTTCTAGAAATAGACTGATCCCAAATGCCATCATCATGGTGGATACTAGAATAAGCGCCGTTTTTTTTAGCATGATTTCATTTGTTTTTTTCATCAAAAAATTCTCACTCTTATTTTGTTCTTATTTTGTTCTTATTCCCAAAAAACATTCCTGTCTTTTATGAAGTCAACATAAAATGTTTTAAAACTTAATATCCATTCTAAAGATTCATGAAATCAAACCCTCAGAAAGAACTCTCTACCTGTTTTTCTCTGAAATCCGGTCTTTATTAACGCCCAATTTCTATTTTATTTTGTAGGATTTTACCATGGTTGTCAAAATACCTTTAAACACTTGTTTATTCGCCTCAACAGCTACTTTGACGTTTGCCTCTTCAGGTAAACAATTAAAATCGACCACCGTTTGGCCGCAGCTAAATGGACTATTTAATTCGCAAACAACCTGGGCAGGTCGTAGTTTTGCAATATTCTCATCCAGAAGATAAGCTAGAGCCACTGCATCATGAAGGGTTAAAGTCCCCCCTCGAGTACGGACTTGATCTTCACCAAAGACATGTTTGTTTAGCCCTTGAATAAGAGCTTGTATCTCACTATCGATCTCACCAAGCTCCGTCATCTCCGCTTCACTTAAAGCACATTGATGAGTGACGTTTAGGCCAAACATAATGAGTGGAAGTCCCGATTTAAACACAATCTCAGCTGCATGTGGATCTGCCCAAATATTAAATTCAGCATAAGGTGAATGATTGCCAGTTGTGGTTGAGCCACCCATCATGACAATTTTCTTAATGTTTCGCTTTAGATCAGGATACTTTAAAAGGGCAATGGCTACATTAGTTAAAGGGCCCGTGGCTACAAGTATGAGATCGCCTGCACATTTTACAGCTTCTTGGTGGATTACATCCCATGCTTTATCCAAATCAAAGTCGATGTTGGCTTTCGGTAAAAGGTAGCCGCCCAAACCATTGCCACCATGGATGTGGGCAGCCGTTTGTAGGTTGATAATGAGTGGAGCTTCTGCTCCTTTGGCTACTCTAGTCTTCATGTGGAGCATGCTTGCTAAATCAACGGCGTTTCGAGCCGTGTGATAAAATTCTACATTCCCAGCCACCACCGTAACCCCACGAACTTCGAGTGTCTTGGCACTGTTAGCCAGCATGATTGCATAGGCATCATCTAAACCCGGATCACAATCTAAAATGATGGGTATTTTATTCATCTTTGTTTCCTCCCATCTTCTTATTAAGCACTTCGCATGATTCCACCAATAAATCCACAAATCCCTTGTAGTCAAGATCAAAGATTACTTCTGCATTGGCTTCTTTTCCCATCATCTTACCCAAATCCGTTACTGTACAGCCCCGAGTATGAGTTCCACCTAAGTCGATGGCCACATGATGTGACGCCCCAGTAAAAAGATCCGGCTTCAAAGCTCTAGCCATCGCCACTGCATCATGAACTACAACTCCATCCTTTTGACCAATGGCCAATTCCTTTAAAATCTCAGAAAATAATCTACCAGCTTTTCCACCAACGGAGTCAATTCGCTCTAAGTCATCTTTCTTTAGCAAGGCCTTTCTTGTAACATCTAACCCACACATAATGATCGGTATCCCTGAAGCAAAAACAATATGAGCCGCTTCTGGATCTTGCCAAATATTAAACTCAGCCACTGGCGTTCGATTTCCACCCACTGCAGCGCCCCCCATTAAAATGATTTCTTCAATATGCCCTTTCACTTCAGGCGCTGAAGCCAATAAAATTGCTAAGTTGGTCAGCGGTCCCAAAGCAATCAGTCGAAACTTTTTGTCCGACCCCACTAATTCTTTTGCCATAAATTCCACAGCTGTAGGTTTAGCCACTTTAAGCTTTTTGGCTTTGGGAAGATTAATTCCTCCTAAAGCAGATTTCCCTTGAATCTTGGCCGCACCCGATCTTGCTTGTAGAATCGGTTGGTTGGCTCCTGAGTAGACTGGTATAGTTGCTCCCACATACTCTAGAATAGACATGGCATTCTTTGAGTGTTGCTCCACCAAACCATTACCCGCCGTGGTCGTAATGCCACGTATATCCATATGATTGCTTGCCAGAGCCATTAACAAAGCCATTGCATCGTCTAGGCCTGGATCCGTATCAATAATGACAGGTTTTTTATTCATGTTCCCCTCCTTGCTTACCTAATAATCCAATTCATAAAACAATCTCCTTGCTTCATAAAGCAAACTCTATATTTCATAAAGCTGTTTATCTGGTTGATGAACTTCTTTTTCTGCTTAATACGACTAATTATCTGTTTATAAATGCTTTCTATCTATTCGATATAGCTATTAAAAAAATAAAACATATTTTCAATTATTAAAATCGGGCCTTTTTCTCATCTTATTTCTCATTTCATCCCTTGTCTTTCTAAGTTATTTTCTAATCGAAACTAACTTCAGTATAGCCTGTCATTCTGAAATTGAGTAGAAACTAAACCTTAATATGATAAAATGGATTTGTAATTCAATCATAAAGGAGTAGCCAATGAAATATATCAAAACAAATTATTCCATTCCTGCCTATAACATGGCCATGGAAGAATTAATTATGAATCACCTTCCGTCGGACGATTACCTAATTTTCTATGTCCATGATCCTGCCATCATTATTGGGCAGCACCAAAATACCATTGAGGAAATCAATGAAGATTATGTGAAAGAAAAAGGCATCCATGTCCAACGCCGTCTCTCAGGCGGTGGCGCAGTCTACCATGATCACGGCAATCTAAACTTTTCTTTTATCGTTCGTGGTACCCGGGAAAACGTAAATGACTTTAACGTGCTAACTCAACCAGTTATTAAGACCCTTAAGAAAATCGGAATTGAGGCCGAACTTTCTGGACGAAATGACCTCTTAATTGATGGTCGGAAGTTCTCCGGCAACGCACAATTTTTCCGAAATGGAATGCTTTTGCAGCATGGAACCATTTTATTTAATTCTGAAATGTCTGAGCTGGGCAATGCGCTAAAAGTTAAGGAAATGAAAATCAAAAGTAAAGGGGTGAAATCCATTCGTTCACGGGTTACCAACATCGTCGACTATTTGGAAGATAAGTCCTTAACTCTTGAACAATTTAAAGAGCTGTTACTCGAGACCATTGGAGAAATCTATGAGCTAGAAGAGTATCAACTCACAGAAGAAGAACAAGCTATCCATGATAAATTGGTGAAAGACAAATTCCTCACCTGGGAATGGAACTACGGAAAATCCCCTGCATACAACGTAAGCAAAGTGGATAAGTTCCCCTTCGGCATCATTGATGCTCGTATTGATGTAAAGAAAGGCACCATCAATAACATTAAACTTTATGGTGATTATTTTGTTCGCGAGGATATCTCGACCTTAGAAAATCACCTGGAAGGCGTTCGCTACACCAAAGAAGCCTTGCTGAAATCTTTGGAGTCCATTGATCTTCAAGATTTTTTCAATAATATGACCAATGAAGCCTTTGCTGATTTTTTAATCAAATAGCTTAATGGCTTACAGTGGACTGTTCTTTGGAGCAGTCCACTTTTTTATTGTTTCAATAAAATTCTTCAGCAACTTTTCGTTTCAATCATTTTGCTTTATTTTTGTTTCAATCATTTTTGTTCCATATTTTAAACGAATCAATCCATTCAATCAATTGATTCGTTTAATGAATTAGCCTAACTTCCCATAATCTCCCTAATTGTTTAGAGCTAATGGTTTAGGCCTAATGGTTTCGACCTAATGGTTTAGACCTAGTGGTTTAGACCTAGTGAGCTACTCCTTATATAGAAAATATAGAAAGAATATACAATCATTACTAGTAAAACATAATCATCCCTGGTTTTCTTTTAAGCTTTTAGACTTGCTTTTCATTGACATATCCCTTTAAACATCTTCTAAACACTTTATTTATTATCCTGTTTTAATTCTGTAAATTCTAGGTTGTCTCATGGAATATAATATACATAGAATCATCACGCCAAAAATTACAAGGAGGTTTTCCCATGAAGCAAACACTTAAGCGTACCTTATTGGCTTTTGGACTGGCTGCTTTTCTAATAACGGGATGCAGTATTGGACCCAAAAATATGAATACAACCACTGGTTCCCAGGATGACTTTTATGGTGAGTCAGGATATGACCAAGGTGAAAAGCCAGGCTCCCCTTCTCCCAACACTGATGGTACTGTCGATCAACCGTCCGTTGATGTTTCAAATCAAAAACTGGTAAAGTCCTCTGTTATTAGCCTGTCTGCCAAAGACATTGAGATGGCCCAAGTGGAGGTTCAACGCATTGCCAAACAATTTAGTGGTTATGTTTACTCTATGGAACAATCTCAAACCAAAGACAGGCGCTATCTAACCATTACCATAAAAGTTACCTCGCCAAATTTTGATGAGGCCATTGACCTCATTAAAAAGCTTGGCACCACAACTAATGTTATTTTAAATGTGAGTGATGTGACCACTCAATTTATTGATACCCAAGCTCATATTAAAACATTGAAAACCAAAGAAGAAACCTTAAACAACATCTTAGCGAAAGCCACTACAATTGAAGATATTTTGACCATCGAAAACAGCCTACAGCAAACGAGGCAAGAAATTGAGTCCTATCAAGGTCAGCTCAATGTGTTAAAAAACTCCACTGATTTTTCAAAAATCACAGTCTATGTGGAGGATGAAACGGGTCTAGCTACAACTCAAACACCGGAATCACCCTGGGCTAGGTTTAGCAGTCAGTTTAACCGTGGACTCCACTACTGGGGTAACGCTGCCATTGATGTGGCTGCAAACCTTCTCTTCCTGCTACCTGTTTTAACCCTACTCCTTATACTTGGTTTCATTGTACGCTTACTGATTAAGCGTAACCCTAAGCAGCGGATGAGCCGCAGAAATTTAACTACTAGTCAGTCCAAATATCAGGAAAATATTAAAGACGATCTACCCCTTGAAAAACCAGAAAATAAATCAGACCCCAACTCCAATCAAGACTAAAATAATCTATTCTTAAAGCTTGCCACGTCTATGTCTCCACGTATAATCCTGGTTTAAAGATTAGCTCATCATCTAAAATATTAATTACTGGATTTGAATGTGACGTCAAAAATTCAAATACTAATCTCTAATTCTCCACTATCAATCCAAAAGGAAGGTCGGCAAATGCTGACCTTCCTTTTGGATTTTTTTTATTTGCTTTTTCATTTTACTTGCTTATTATCTTAGTTTTTTGGTGAACTTTCGAAATGCAAGTAGCATGGTGGTACCTCACACTACTCTTGATTCAAGGTTTGGTAACTTCCATGGCCAAAGCCTTATCTTGAACGATGAAGTGAACCTCTTGATTATTGTCAATTTCTCCTGAGATGATTCCACGAGCAAGAAGGGTTTCCAGGGTGCTTTGCAAATATCGACGCAAGGGTCTGGCTCCATAAACTGGATTATAGCCTTCACGAACAATGAGGTCTCTGGCTTCATCTGATAAGGAAATCTTAATTCCCTTATCCTTAATCCGCTCTGTAATTTCTTGGAGCATTAAGTCCATGATTTGACTGATTTGTGGCATGGTTAATGGCTTATACATTACAATCTCATCCAAGCGGTTTAAGAACTCTGGACGGAAAGATGCCCTTAGTTCTGTCATTACTTTCTCTGTTGCTTCCGGTTCAAGGTTGCCAATGGCATCCATTCCTTCAATTAGATATTGGGACCCAATGTTAGAGGTCAAAATAATAACCGTGTTTTTAAAGTCCACCGTGCGACCATGGGAATCTGTGATTCGACCATCATCTAAAACTTGTAAGAGAATGTTAAAGACATCTCGATGGGCTTTCTCGATTTCGTCAAACAAAACGACCGAATAAGGTTTACGCCGGACTGCTTCCGTCAATTGTCCTCCTTCTTCATAACCTATGTAGCCAGGAGGAGCTCCAATGAGTCGAGCCACCGTATGCTTTTCCATATACTCTGACATATCAATCCGAATCAGATTCGATTCGGTGTCAAATAAAACTTCTGCCAAGGTTTTGGCCAGTTCGGTTTTGCCGACTCCGGTAGGTCCTAGGAAGAGGAAGGAACCAATGGGTCGTTTCGGATCTTTGATACCAGCTCTAGAGCGTAGGATGGCTTCTGTAACCCGACTGACTGCCTCCTCCTGACCAATGACTCGCTGATGCAAGATCTTTTCTAAGTTTAAAAGTTTCTGTCGCTCTCCTTCTAGCATTCTAGAAACTGGGATTCCTGTCCAGCGAGAAACGATTTTAGCAATTTCTTCAGGTGTTACTTTTTCACGTAAAAGGGTCGCCGCTTCTTTTTTAGATGCTTCTGCTTTTGCTTTCTCCAAGTCCTTTTGTGCTTCAGGCAGACGACCATACTTCAGTTCGGCTGCTTTTTCTAAATTATATTGACGCTCTGCTTCACTGATTTCAAAGTTAATTGTTTCAATTTCTTCTTTTAGTTCATTGATGTGAGTAATGGAAGATTTCTCATCTTCCCATTTAGCCTTCAAGCGCTTAAATTCATCTTTTTGTTCCGAAATTTCTCGTTGTAATTCTTCTAAGCGCTTTCTGGATCCTTCATCAGATTCTTTTCGTACAGAAGCTTCTTCAATCTCCAAAATCATGATTTCTCGGCGAATGCTATCAAGTTCTGTAGGCATGGAATTAAGCTCTGTCTTAATAAGGGCACAGGCCTCGTCCACTAAATCAATGGCTTTATCTGGCAAGAAGCGATCTGAAATATAGCGATTGGACAAAACCGCTGCCTCAATTAATGCAAGGTCTGTAATGGTCACACCATGAAAAATCTCATAGCGCTCTTTTAAGCCGCGCAGAATGGCTATGGTTTCCTCTACACTGGGTTCGTCAATCATAACCGGCTGAAAACGTCGCTCTAGGGCAGAGTCCTTTTCGATGTACTCTCGATATTCGTCCAAGGTTGTGGCACCAATACAACGAAGTTCCCCGCGAGCCAGCATAGGTTTTAGCATATTGCCAGCATCCATGGATCCTTCACTTTTACCAGCGCCCACAATGTTATGGATTTCATCAATGAAGAGAATGATACCTCCTTGAGATTGTTTGATCTCGTCTAAGATAGCCTTTAATCGTTCTTCAAATTCTCCCCGATATTTAGCACCAGCCAATAGATTTCCGATATTTAAGGAATAAAGCTTCACATCTTTTAAGTTATCAGGAACATCTCCGTTAATAATGCGTTGGGCCATACCTTCTGCCACTGCCGTTTTACCAACTCCTGGCTCCCCAATAAGCACTGGGTTATTCTTAGTTTTTCGTGATAAAATTCGGATGGCATGGCGAATCTCTTCGTCTCGTCCAATCACTGGATCTAGTTTATTTTGCCTAGCTAGTTCTGTTAAGTCTGTCGCAAAGCGTTGAAGCGCTTCGTAGGTTGCTTCTGGATCGTCAGACGTTACTCGCTGACTACCCCGAACTTCCTTTAACAGCATCATAAACTTATCCAATGTTATATCATACTTTTGAAATAAAGATTTTACATCTTGAGCATAGCTAGAAAATAAAGCCATTAGAATATGCTCTACGCTTACGTATTGATCGCCCATTTTCTCAGCATGTTCTTCAGCCTCTAACATAATTTTATTGGAACCCTGTGAGATTCCTGGCTGAGCCCCACCTGACACCTTCGGCTTGCGATCAATCATCGCCTTCACTTCTCGCTTTAGATTATTTGTGTCAATATTAGCTTTTCTAAAGATGTTATTGATGAGAGAATCATCCTCTTTAATTAATCCCCAGAGCAAATGAATATCTTCGATCTGAGAATTCCCATTCTCCACACAGCTATTCAAGGCTGCATTCAGCACACCAATGGTATTTTTTGTGTATTTTTCAGAATTCATTCAATTCACCTCACGCAAAGATCACATGGATCGCTCCATGTGTCAGTTAATCATTTTAATACTTACATTATACCACTAAAGTGAACTACTCACCACTTAGCTCAACCTAACGGTTTTAACGCTTGAAGTGGGAGCTTCTTGGGAATAGAGCATACTTGATGGCGTATTTCTATGCTCACAGCGGTGTCTCTTATTTACCAAGCTAT
>JAAZGI010000211.1 GCA_012511315.1 Clostridium sp. | reverse complement strand
CTTCAATTTATTTCTTGCTTCAATTTATTTCTTGCTTCAATTAATTTTTCTTGTTTCAAGTTATTTCTTATTTGTTTGCTAGAGTTGATCTATTTTTTACTGCCTTTTGTAAAATAATCCACACCAGCTTTAAATAGTTGCATATCAAAAGAGCCTGGGTAGTTTTGGAAAAGACCTTCCTGCCAGCGTTCATTGTGACCCATCTTACCTAAAATCCGTCCATCGGGAGAAATAATACCTTCCACCGCTAATAAGGAACCATTGGGATTTTCTGGTGAACTCATGGTGGCATTACCCTCTTCATCACAGTATTGGGTGATAATCTGACCATTGGCTTTCAAGGATTCTAAAACAGAAGCAGGTGCCATAAACCGACCTTCACCATGGGACACAGGAACAGAAAAGACTTGTCCCACTTCAACATTGCTTAGCCAAGGAGATGCATTGGAAGCAACTCGAACCTGGGCAATGGTATCCATATGCCGTCCCAGCTGATTTGCTGTTAGCAGTGGCAAATCTTCAGATGGCTCCATAATTTTCCCGTAGGGTACTAAACCTAATCGAACCAAGGCTTGGAAGCCATTACAAATTCCTAAAATTAAACCGCCACGCCGCTCTAACAGATCTTCAATGGCCCGTGAGATCTCAGGGTTCCGCAGAGCATTGGCAATAAATTTACCCGAACCGTCCGGTTCATCTCCAGCCGAGAAGCCCCCTGGAATCACTAGAATTTGACTCCCTCGAATATCCTTGGCCAAAGCCGTAATGGATTTTTTTAAATCTTCTTGATCCCGATTGCGGAACACATTAAATTTCGTCTCCGCTCCGGCTGCTTTAAAGGCACGGGCTAAATCATTCTCACAATTTGAACCTGGAAATACGGTGATTAAAGCCTTAGGTTTATCGACTTGGAGCTTTTCATCTAAAACCACTGGCGCTTTGTTGCACCTTAAGTTTTCAACGGTTTCGCCAGCTGTCTGACTTCGTTTAAAGATTGGGCTTAAACGCAAGTGAGCTTGCTCTAATGTTTCTTCAACTTTTAAGGTGATTCCATTGATTTGGAGGAGTCCGCTGTCATCCACTGAGCCGATTAATACATAGGAGGAATTCATCCTTTCAGCTAATTCTTCAAAGGCTTTTTCTTGACCGGCTCTTACTTCAAGGATAAAGTCCGTTGGAGCCTTAGCAAAGAGATCATGGCCTAACTCTACCTTTACACCAGCATGATTTCCCCAAGCCATATTTAATAGGGTCATCACTGGACCACGGGAAACTGTATCACAAGCTAAAAGTAGCCCCTTGTCATTGGCCTCTTGGATGAATTCAGCCTGTTGGCTAAGGGTTTCAGCCTTTGGCAAGCCATCCTCGAACTCAGTTTTCAAACGGTATAAAGAGCCTTGCCCCTGTAGCACGTTACCAAGAACTTTTTCCCCTGGCATGGTGTTGACAGCAAAAGAAATTAAAGTTGGCGGAACGTGGATCTCATCAAAACTTCCACTCATGGAGTCCTTTCCACCAATGGAAGGCACTTTAAAATCAATTTGGGCTTTTAAAGCGCCAAGGAGAGATTTCATGGGTTTGCCCCAGATTTCGGGGTCTTTGCCTAACCGTTGGAAATACTCTTGAAAACTTAATCGAGCATCTTTAATCCCCGAACCTGAAGCCGCCATGCGAGCCAAGGATTCAGCTACTGCTACATAGGCACCAATAAACTGATCTTCCTCTGATAAATAGGGATCAAAGCCCCAGGTCATAATGCTGGCGTCCTTTGATACGCTATCTCCGCAGGGTATTAAAGCGGCCATATGGGAACTTTCCGTTTCCTGATATTTGCCACCATAAGGTAAGGTGACCGTAGCGCAGCCATTGGTGGAGTCGAATAATTCATGAAGACTTTTCTGGCTTTGCTTATTTAAATCTAAAAGTTGATCCATAATCCCTTGTTTGGATTCCTCAATTTCTTTTGGTTCAGCTTTAAAGTCGTCAGCGCCTTCAATTACGATATCTTGAAAGGCTTTGGCACCAGCTGAATCTAAAAAGCTCCGTTTCAGGTCGACAACTAGCTTACCCTGCCACATCATCACGAGACGTTCGTCTTCTGTAACTGTGGCAATTGCCGCATACTCTAAGTTTTCTTCGTCGAGGTAGCCACAAAAACGATCCAACTCTTGGGGTGAAATCACCATAGCCATCCGCTCTTGCGACTCTGATACCGCAGTTTCCGTTGCTGTCAGCCCTTGGTACTTTAACGGAACTTTATCCAAATCAATCAATACACCTGGAGCCAGTTCGCCAACGGCTACACTAACGCCACCAGCTCCAAAGTCATTGCAACGGCGAATTAACTTTCTGACTTCATCATTTCGAATTAAACGCTGGATTTTACGTTCCGTGGGGGCATTTCCCTTTTGAACTTCCGACCCAGAGGTTTCCATGGAGGTTTCATCATGGCTGCGGGAGGATCCCGTAGCACCGCCAACACCATCTCGTCCCGTTCGGCCGCCCACTAACAGAATCACATCGCCAGGTTTTGGTACCCTACGGTCTACGGCCTTTAAGGGGGAAGAACCAATCACAGCGCCCACTTCCATGCGTTTTGCCAAGTAGCCAGGGTGATAAATCTCATGAACCACGCCAGCGGCTATGCCAATTTGATTGCCATAGCTTGAGTAACCTCGAGCGGCTTGCTGAGAAATGGTTCGTTGCGGTAATTTGCCGGGAAGGGTTTCGTCAGGGTGCTGGGTTGGATCCATGGCCCCGGTAATCCGCATGGCTTGATAAACGTAGGCCCGTCCAGCTAGGGGGTCGCGAATAGCCCCTCCCAAACAAGTAGCTGCTCCACCAAAGGGTTCGATTTCTGTTGGGTGATTGTGAGTTTCATTTTTAAATTGAATAATATAAGGTTCCACACCGTCATGGGTGCGAATATCACGGATAATACTGCAGGCATTAATTTCCTCTGATTCGTCCACGTCCTTAACATGACCCGATGCCTTTAGTGCTTTTGTACCGATGGTTGCTAAATCCATGAGAGTTTGGGGACGATCAGTCCGTCCAAGCTGGTGGCGCAAGTCAAGATACATCTCATAGGCAAATTTTTCTCTGTGGGTTTCACCCTTAAATGTTACATCTGTAATTTCGGTACCAAATGTGGTGTGGCGGCAATGGTCCGACCAATAGGTGTCCAATACCTTAAGTTCTGTTTCATTGGGATTACGCCCTTCCCCTTGAAAATATTCTTGAATGCACTTTAAATCCTCAAAACTCATGGCCATCTTGAGTTTTTCGTGGAAATCTACCAGTCCATCTTGGCTTAATTCATTAAATCCTTCATATATAGGAGGCTGTGATAATACCTTCGTCTCATCAGAAAAAGTAACCTCAAGAGAACCTTCACGCATTTCTACGGGGTTAATCAAATGTTTTTTAATCGCTTCAAACTCATTTTCAGAAAATTTTTCTGAGAATAGTAGGACTGATTGATATTTAACCTCAGCCTCAAAATCGCCAAAAATTAACTGAATGCATTCTTTGGCAGCATTGGCTCGAATATCAAACTGGCCTGGCAATAATTCGGTGATTAAAATTTGTTCATCACCAACAGCTTCCTCCAGTTTTAAATAAACCTGGTCGGCATTGCGGTCAGCAAATACCTTATAAATGGAATCGGTAAAGTCCTCTTGAGATAATCCCCTGGTAATATATCTTGAAAGAACTCGAACTGAATCCTTAATTAAACCAAGCTCTTTCAGCTCATTGGTGAGAGTTTGGCTTTGGATATCCAGTCCCGGTAATTTTTCAACTAAAACAGATTGACTTTGGATCATGATTTCCTCCTCTTTAAATGCGAACTATAACACCTTTACTTTAATTAAAAACCGCATAAAAGTCAACGTTAATTCATCCTTTTCTTTGTAATGTTCGTCTTTTCGCGAAAAAATATGGAAATCCTCCCTGTTTTAAAGTTTTTCCTCGCAGAAATATACCTTATCCACGAACAATCTCTGTTTTTCTAGTTGTCTTTCAGTTTTATTTCTCTTTCTATTTATTAGATATCTATTTATTATCTATCTGTTCTTTGGCTATCGATTCTTTGACTATCTATTCTTTGGCTATCTATATACGCTTTATCTATATGCGGTTTGTCTATTTGCGCTTTGTCTAT
>JAAZGI010000027.1 GCA_012511315.1 Clostridium sp. | reverse complement strand
GCAGCCCTGGTATTAGTGGGCAACGTAGAGGGAATCGGGCTTTTGTACGCAACGACAGCCCTAGTGGTTATTTCTTCCATCATACAAATCCTTGCTGGAGTCAAGGGGCTCAAGGCTTCTAAGGAACCAGAAAGAGCCCAAAGCTGCATCATTTACGGTTTTATTATTGCTATACTGACCTTCGTCTCTGTAGCAATTAACATGATGGCTGGTAGCGAATTTAATTTTCTCAGCCTAGTAACCAACCTCTTAGTACCTATACTTTATATCTACGGCCTAGTCCAGTTGCGAAATGGTGTAGATGCAAAAACAAATACGTATATAACATAAGAAAGGAAATCCACATGGGGCTATTTAGTCAAAAATACTGCGATATTTGTGGTGATAAAATTGGTTTACTGGGAAATAAAAAGCTTGAAGACGGCAATATGTGTAAAAACTGCGGGAAGAAACTTTCGCCCTGGTTCAACGAGCGTCGAAGTTCCTCCCAAGCAGACATTAAAGAACAACTGGCTTATCGCGAAGAAAACAAGAAAAGAGTTTCCGCTTTCCACACCACTCGCTCCCTGGGCATAAATACAAAGATTTTGATAGATGAAGATGCCGGAAAAATCATGGTGACATCTGCTAAGGATTTGCTTGAAGCCAATCCCGATGTTCTAGATTTTACTGATGTAACGGGCTGTCTATTGGATATTGATGAGACGAAAACAGAGATCACCCGGGAAGATAAAGACGGCAAACAGGTCAGCTATTTGCCCCGTCGCTATGACTATAGCTTTGATTTTTATATTGCCCTTGACGTCAACAACCCTTACTTTAGCCAAATCCGATTTAAGCTCAACACTTTTAGCGTAGATGGAAAGCCCCCCAGGCAGTACCAGGAACACAAAGAAATGGGGGATGAAATTTGCCGGGTCTTAAATCAGTTAACCCAAAAAGTGCATGACCCTGTCAAAAAAGAAGAAGATCCTGAATCTATAGTAGAAACAAATACTAAAAAAACGCCGGTGCTTTGTCCCTATTGCGGTGGCAGCGCAACATCCCCTGACAGCAAATACTGCGAGTTTTGTGGGGGAGCTCTAGGACAATAAAGAAAAAATCTTATAAATGAATTGGAGGAGATGAAATGAAAAAAAACCTTGCTATAAACAAAAGATCTTTAGCCCTACTGATGATTCTAATTCTCGTTCTTGGCTTGGCATCCTGCGGCGAAAAAGCAGCCGAAGGTAATTCGGGTCCAGAAGGCGTCTTTTACAACACACAACGCGACGAAGATGACGGAAATGGTTTTCAGCCAACCGATGAATATATGAACTTTGGCTATATGACCTTCAACAGCGATGGAAGCGGTAAGTGGGAATACGCCCTTGAAACTGACATTGAATGGAAACTCAAAGGAGACAAGCTTACCATTGTTGAAAAATGGGTAGATGACGAGCACGGAGAACAGGATGAAACCTACCAAGGAACCTGGGATGGGGAAAAAGTAACCATTGATGTCTGGGGATATAACTATCTTTTTGAAAAGACAGATGGGGCCCCTTCATCTACTGGTACAGAAGCACCAGCTCCTAGCGATGGGGCACAAAATGCGGTCCTGGGATTTTATGAATCTACTGGCTCTGATATGCAGGGAACCAAATTAGACCCTTCCGGTGAGTGGCTAGAACTCATGGAGGATGGGAGAGGAAAATGGTTCCTAGGCGCAACTGAGGATACCTTTGCCTGGACCCTAGATGGCAATGAGATACACTTTGATGTGGATGTTGCTAATTCAGATATCAAAATGCCCTATAGTGCAACCCTAGAAGGAGAAGAAATCACACTAAATACTGGCATGCTTTATTTTTTCTCCAAGGGTGGAAGTGCTCCAGCCCAAGCTGCTAGTGATGGAAATGCCCCCATTGGACGTAAACCTGCAGGAAAAATCCTTATACCTAGCGAGTGGTATGGTGTAGCCATAGTAAGCGATAGTGTTGGGTTAGAATTTGAAGATGGTCAATTTGATGTTTGGGGTTCCATTGACACCATGGCAAATGGAGATGCCTATTTTGAACTCTATCTTGGCCAAGGCCAAGAATACTTCAGCGACCCTGTAGTATCCATGTTTATTGATCCCGAGGAGACAGATTGGTTAACCCCAGTCATCGGTGATGAAGATGCTTGGGTCATGGATTTATACCTGGAGGAAGACGACGGAATTCAACTCTGGACCATGTATGATAATGGGGCTTTGGATATTTACTATGTCTACGAAGAGAGCGAAGATGCCTACGCCAATCTGCGCTTCTTCATTCGTGAATATGGAACAGCATGGGACGAGCAGCTTGATCCTCTTCCTGATAGCTACGCCGACTATGCAAAGGAAAACTATACTACAAATGGTGATAGCAAAGATAAAATCGATGATGAGGAATTTACTTGGGGCATAAAAGAACTTGGAAAAAACGGTTGGACTTTCACATCCACCGGCAGCATGAGAATGGAAATGCCTGAAGGTTGGAAGACGACCAGTTTAAATGAATATGCCATGGCAATTGTTTCTGAGAAGGACGATGAAACCGAAATTCGTGCCTATCTTAAAGAATATGGCGCCGACGAGAAACCAGAGGATAAGAATCCAGAAATTCAGGTTACATACTATAGTTCCGGCGCAACAATTACCAAGGACAAATGGGGTAATACCGATGTGTGGTATCGCATAGAAGAGTGGAGTGACAAAGAACAGATCCACGGTTTTGCCGCCTACAGTGATGAAAGATTTGTTCGATTTACCATCACCATCTACCCTAGCTTTGGCACTATGGAGGAATTTATGAAGTCTGATGCTTGGAATCTTCTTAGAACTACCTTTGAGCTTAGGACACCCTAAGTTGACCAAGGAGTTAGTGGCCATGAGCATTTACTAAATAGCTATAAATTTTTACCTGCTCAATAGTTAGACCCAATAAAACAAGCAAACTTACCTTTGC
This sequence comes from Clostridium sp., assembly GCA_012511315.1. Classification (GTDB taxonomy): domain Bacteria; phylum Bacillota; class Clostridia; order Clostridiales; family Clostridiaceae; genus JG1575. Next base: position 1,392 of record JAAZGI010000027.1, on the reverse strand, counting down.
TTGTTTTTATTTCCAGCATGCTTTTTTACCTAGCAATTTAACTTGTCCTGAAGTGAAATGTCTTTATTAGGCAATTTGGAAAATTGTAAGATAGTAATTCTTTCTTTTCTACTCAATGGAAAGGCGGTTTTTATCTTACAAACCTCCTCCAGGCAAAACTAAACAGATCTTTGTCCTTTGTTTCTCTCCTTTTAGCTAGGGGTGATTACTGGCTTTTTCAAAATTTCGCACTTTTATCAATTTCTTTTCAAAGTTTTACGCTAGTCATTCAATACTTTAATGATTTAGACCTTTGAGGGCCCTTCATGGACCAGACACAATTCATCCAAATATTTAAAAGGAAGACAAATGAAAACATATTTTGATTTAAACAAAAGACTTCTTACCCTACTGATAGCTCTACTTTTGGCTGCAAGTTTTGCTGCCTGTGATACTAATACTGGCTTGCCCAAACCAGAAGGAACCTTTATCTGTACCCAGGTAGACTATGGAGAGGGACTCAATCCAAGGATATCCACATCTGATGAAGATGAATTATTAATCTTTAATCCCGATGGCACAGGCTTATGGAAATTAGGTTTTGAAATGGATTTCAAATGGAAGCTCAAAGATGATAAGCTGACCATTACCCGTAGTCTTATGGGAAAAAAAGAAGTGTTTGAGGCCATCTGGGACGGCGAGAAAATCCTATTAGATTATGATGGAACTCCTTGTCTTTACGAGAAATAGTTCCTTTTAACCCAGCCGGTCCAGAAAGACTCCTTTCAAGCCTTCAAGCTCCTCTCTTAAGTGGGGTCCCCCGCTCCCTAGCAGTCCTTGAATTTGGTCAAAAAAAAGATTTTTAGGAGAAGGCCTGATACATAAATCTAGATTAGGCTAGCAGGCTAGGGTCTACAATGATGATGGTAGCGGCTTTTGAAAATCGGGGTAGAAAGAGCCAGCATTTATTATATGACTTATGAGCATCTCTTTAAGTAGAGGAATTTCAAAGTCTAGTCCCTGCCCAAACCCTAGAGGAGGAGATTAAATGGACATATATTTTACTACAAAAAAAAGACCCCTTGCAATACTCATCCTTCTGATTTTCATTCTAAGCCTAGCAGCCTGTGGCCCAAATGCAAAAGAGCAGAGTTCAAATCACCCCCAGCCCCAGGGCAGATTTGAGTGCACTCAATACGAGAAGGATGAAAAGGGCCTTCAACCCATAGACGAAGAAGATATCTACGAATATTTAACTTTCAATTCCGATGGTAGTGGTTTATGGGAATCGGCGCTGGATTCAGAATTTACTTGGAAAGGCAAAGGAGAAAAAATCACCATTATAGAGCCTGTAGGAGATACAGAAAACACCTTTTACGGTTTATGGGATGGAGAAAAGTTTGTGCTGGATGT
>JAAZGI010000210.1 GCA_012511315.1 Clostridium sp. | reverse complement strand
TCAAAAGCTCAAAAGCTCAAAAGCTCATTTGAAGGTTAAAAACTAGGTTGCGACTCCTGTAAAGAAGAAAATCACTTTGGTCGGCTAAGACTCCTTGTTTTTAAAATCACGAATTTTGTATAATATGACTGATTAAGTTACCTAATTCCCTTCCAGTCTTGAGATTGGAAGGTTTTATCTTGCTCGTTTTTGTAAAAAAAGAGGATTCTCAAAATCCCAACAATAAGTTTTCATTCTTAAGGTTTATACGAACGTATATTTGAAGTCAGCTTGAAATATGCTATGATATTCTTTGAAAGAAATCACAGGAGGTCCTTATGTACGAGTATATCGAAGGGCGATTTATGGGTATTTTTAAAGATTATATCGTCATTGACCATCAAGGCATAGGCTATAAAATATATGCATCAGGTAATACGATGGCTGAAATGCCTGGGATAGGAGAGGTGACCAAGGTTTTCTTGCATCAGATCGTTCGAGAAGGTTTTTTAGGATTGTATGGATTTTCTGATCGTTCTGAACTTAATTTATTTGAACATCTTTTAACAGTCTCAGGGGTGGGCCCTAGATCAGCTCTGTCTCTTTTATCCATAGCAACACCGGATAATTTAAAAAAAGCCATGGCTTTTGAAGATGAGACAGTTTTAATGCGGGCTAGCGGTATTGGGAAGAAAACAGCGAGTCGTATTATTCTGGAATTAAAAGATAAGTTTAAAAAAGAAAACTTTGGATCTGCCGAGACGGATCTTCAGATTTCTGTGAGTCAGGCAGAAGCTGTGGCAGCCCTCTTATCTTTAGGTTACACGCAAAAAGAGGTGGACACCGTACTCAAGACAATGCCAGGGGACCTGTCGGTGGAAGAAACCATAAAAGAGGCCCTTAAATCATTAATGAGCTAATCCAAGGCTTGCAATAACAGGAGACAAACATGAGTGAACGATTTTTAAGTCAACAAGAAATTCCTGAGGAAGACTTCCAGGAATACTCCTTGCGCCCTGAGCGCTTGGATGAATATATCGGTCAAACTGCTGTTAAAGAGCGGATGAAAATATTTATTGAGGCAGCACAAATGCGGAGTGAGGCCCTAGACCACGTTCTTTTATATGGGCCACCTGGTCTAGGTAAAACTACCTTAGCTAATATTATCGCTCTGGAGATGGGTGGGAATCTTCGGATTACATCGGGACCTGCCATCGAGCGAGCGGGGGACCTAGCGGCAATCCTCACCTCTCTATCGGATCAAGATGTCCTTTTTATTGATGAGATTCATCGCTTAAACCCCAATGTGGAAGAAGTCTTATATCCAGCTATGGAGGATTACTCTTTGGATATCGTGATTGGCAAAGGCAGTCAAGCTAAGTCCATTCGTTTAGACCTTGAGCGATTTACTTTAATTGGTGCCACCACTCGAGCTGGTATGCTAACCAATGCCTTGCGCGATCGATTTGGAGTAATCTGCCAAATGGACTATTACACGGCACCTGAACTTCAGGAGATTGTCTTGCGTTCAGCTGGAATTCTTAAAACGCCCATCGATGACGAAGGGGCAATGGAAATAGCCAAGCGCAGCCGAGGAACCCCTCGAATTGCCAACCGACTTTTACGCAGAGTTCGGGACTATTATATGGTGAAGCGGTACGATTTGGTCAATCGCGATGCTGCCAAAGGTGCCTTAACCATGCTTGATGTAGATAATGAAGGCTTAGATCGAGTAGACAACAGAATCCTAGAGTCCATTGTTCATAATTTTAAAGGCGGCCCGGTGGGGGTTGAGACTCTGTCATACTTTATTGGTGAGGATTTGGACACCATTGTGGATGTTTATGAGCCTTATCTAATTAAGGAAGGTTTTCTTTTAAGAACGCCACGAGGACGGATGGCCTCAGACCGTGCCTATGACCATGTAGGGGTGCAAAGACCAGAAAAATAAGATATGATACTAAAAGGGACTTTTACTAGTCCCTTCCTTTTTGTTTATTTACCCATTCATTTTTTAATTTCAAAGGTGCCTCAAGGTTAAACCAGCGCTAAAAAACAGC
>JAAZGI010000209.1 GCA_012511315.1 Clostridium sp. | reverse complement strand
CCCTTACAGAACCAAATAGAAGCTTTACAATTGGTTCCTGCTTTTAAAAATGTTCATATTTTCCGCCCAGGATATGCTATAGAATATGATTTCTTTGATCCTACACAGCTGCTCCCAACTTTAGAAACAAAGATAGTGAAGAATCTCTTTTTTGCGGGTCAGATTAATGGTACAACGGGATATGAAGAAGCAGGTGGTCAAGGTTTAATTGCAGGTATAAATGCACATATAAATTGTCATGGAGGTAAAGAATTTACTCTAAAAAGAGATGAAGCATACATAGGTGTTTTAATTGATGATTTGATAACAAAAGGTGTTGATGAGCCTTACAGAATGTTTACTTCTCGCGCCGAATATAGAATATTGTTACGCCAGGATAATGCTGACGAGAGGCTCACAAAACGTGGCTATGAACTAGGATTGGCTACTAAAGAAAGAGTGGATTTTCTTAATATCAAAGAAGAAGAGGTTAACAAATTAATCGATTTTGTTTCTAAATTTTCTATTAAACCAGATAGAATTAATCCTTTCTTAGAGAGCATAAACACTGCCCCATTAAGACATGGTGTGAAACTTATTGACCTTATTACAAGGCCTCATATCGATCTTAATCTTATGGCTGCAGAAATTACTCCTCTTCAGGAAACATTAAATTCAATTAAAGATAGGAAGGAAGAGATTATAGAATCGGCCGATATTAAGATTAAATATGGAGGCTATATTAAGAGAGAACGGTTAATGGCCGATAAGCTTTCTCGACTTGAAGATATAAGAATTAGAGACAAATTTAACTACAAAGAAATACAATCAATATCAACGGAGGGTAGACAAAAACTTACTAGTATTAATCCTGAAACAATAGCACAGGCAAGTAGGATACCTGGAGTTACACCTAACGATATTTCAGTTCTTCTTATTCTTTTGGGAAGATAAAAATAACATGTTCCACGTGGAACAAATCATTAAAAATATTAATCAATAATTTATATAAATGAGCATAAAAACGCTAACTTCTGCTGTTAGGAATATTCCTGATTTTCCAATTCCAGGAATTCAATTCAAAGACATCACTACCCTATTTCAATCTCCTGAACATTTAAATGAATTGCAGGAAACAATTTATAATATATATAAAGATAGAAGGATAACAAAAGTAGTTGGAATTGAATCGAGAGGTTTTTTTATGGGTCCCGCGGTGGCAATAAAACTTAATGCTGGTTTTGTGCCAATTAGAAAACCTGGCAAATTACCATATAAAGTAATAGAAGAAAAATACATTAAGGAATACGGCGAAGATGCAATTCAGATTCATGAAGATGCTTTGAATGAAAATGACATTGAATTACTTCATGACGATTTACTTGCAACTGGAGGTACAATGGCAGCAGCTTATAATTTAGTAAGAAAATTAGGCGTTAAACATATTTACATTAATTTTTTAATAGAACTTGAGGAACTTAAAGGACGTGTGCATTTCCCAGATGATGTTGAACTTATTTCTGTAATAAAGTTCTAAGTATCTGTTTGTAGTTAATGCTTTTTACATAAAATATGACTGATGAAATCAAAAATATACTCGCAGTTATACCTGATCAACCTGGATGTTACCAATTTGTTGATGAGAAAGGAATTGTTATATATGTAGGTAAAGCTAAGAACTTGAAACGACGAGTGGTGTCGTACTTTAACAAGTATCACGATCATCCTAAAACACGAATATTAGTTAGAAAAATAAAGAATATAAAATATATTGTGGTGAACTCCGAAGAAGACACATTGCTTTTGGAGAATAATCTTATTAAAAAATTAAAACCACGGTATAATGTATTATTAAAAGATGATAAATCTTATCCTTCAAT
>JAAZGI010000208.1 GCA_012511315.1 Clostridium sp. | reverse complement strand
TCGTAAAGGGTGTTATGTGGAGCGGGATACGAGATTCGAACTCGCGACTTTCACCTTGGCAAGGTGACGCTCTACCACTGAGCCACTCCCGCATGCTCATATTCCATTTTAAGATTAATTGGTGCAGGTGAAGGGACTCGAACCCCCACGCCGTCAAGCGCTAGATCCTAAGTCTAGTGCGTCTGCCAATTCCGCCACACCTGCTTGATATAGTGCCAAAACTATTATACAACAACCTATTTGGAAAATCAAAGAAAAAATTGGCTGGGATAGCAGGATTCGAACCTACGAAATGCCAGAGTCAAAGTCTGGTGCCTTACCACTTGGCTATATCCCAGTGTAACTTCTATCTGTCTTCCGGTGATTCAGACATGCTTTTGCCTGCCCCGTTTCTCAAGGTTGTTAACTTGACGACAAGTTATATATTACTATACCCCGTCCGACTCGTCAAGCTTAAAATCGAAATTCTTTTAAAATATTTTTAACTAAAGACTTCAATCAGTTTTTCACTTGAGCTGCTGTCCACGGACTGTGAAAAGCAACTACTTTGAAAGTATAATCGATTGCCATGGCTTTTGCAATGGTATAAAGCAAAAAAGTCTATTTATTTGTTTTATAAACAGTTTTTTAGATTTTCATAGTCTAAACAGAGCCCTTTTTCTCCATGAAAACCCATTTTTGACATAAAACACTTTCAACTTTCTGTTTTGATTCTCATTTGCTTTCGCTGTATAAAAATTTTATAAGACCCCCTTTCAAATTCCGGGTAAATTATATATCGTTTCCTATTGCACTTTAAATAATACAGTCAACAATTTAAACCATAAACTCTGTCAAATCCTTTGGATAATCCATGGAATTCAAAATACATTACTAGGCAATATTAAAGGTTTTCCATATAGGTTGAGGATTAATTCTAATGTATTCACATACAACAATTATTCCCTACATCGAAATTGGACGTAATTGTGTACGGTGATCTTTAGTGCAGATTACTCTTGAAACCAAAACAGCATCGGGACAATCGATAAGGCTATCGTCCCGATGCTGTTTTAGTGTTTCTCAGTTGTTCTCAGTGGATTTATCTTTAAACTTTAATATCTTCTAACCAGAAAACCTGAGCCTCAGCTTTTCCAGTCCTTGTATCAATGATTGCAACTGCTGCCTTAGAGCCTCCACGGGGCTCTGAGGCTGAACCTGGATTAAGCATGAGGATACCATGCTCCTGTGCATTAAAGGGAACATGGGTGTGTCCGTACAGGGCTACTTGACACTGGTTTTGCTTTGCCTCTTCAATGAGGTGACGGTGACTATAATGAACGGCAAAAGTATGACCGTGGGTTAAAAGAAATCGAATTCCATCCACCTCATGCACTCTTTGAGTGGGAAAAGGTGATGAAAAATCCATATTACCAGCCACGCAAACAACTTCCATGTCATATTCGATATCTCGATCACGAACATCTTGACAGACATCTCCTAAACAAAAGACTAGTTTAGCCCCTTTTTCTTGAAAAAACTGAAAGGCCCGATCTACAGCCCCTCGATTACGATGAGTATCGGAAATAACACCGATAATCATCTGTTTGTAAGCTCTTGGCGAAGTTTTTCAAGGGCCCTCCCTCGATGAGAAACCTGATTTTTCTCAACTGCAGATGCCTGGGCAAAGGTTTTCTGTAAGTCTGTCGAGAAAAAGAGGGGGTCATAACCAAATCCTTGATTGCCCTTTGCTTCTTCTATAATAAAACCTGCTGACTCACCTTGGACCCGAATGTCTAAGTCCTCACCAATGAGAACAATGGCACAAACAAACTTTGCCCCACGGTCTTCTTGAGCGATGCCAGACAGCTCTTTTAGTAACTTCTTGTTATTAGCAGCGTCATCACCTTGTTCGCCAGCGTAACGAGCAGAATAAATACCAGGTGCTCCCTTTAAGTAATCTACACTCAAGCCGGAATCATCGGCTAGAACAAAAATCTTCTGCTCTTTCTTTTCAGCCCCACTATTGGCACTGAGACCTTCACGTTCCATCACATAATCATAAATTGTCTTGGCTTTAATGAAGGCATTTTCTAAAAAAGTTTCCCCATTTTCTTCCGGTTCCAGGTTAATGGCTTCATCCCGAAGAGAACTTACCTCATATCCTAACTCTTCCATGATTTCTCTGATTTCTATAATCTTATGTTGGTTATTGGATGCAACGATAATCTTCATTACAAATTAGCCTCCTCTATTTTTAAAATAGTTTGGATAGCTTTTTCTGCATGGTCCAACATTTGATTCATTTCAGCTCTGGTAAAGGTTTTTTCTTCGCCGGTCCCTTGTATTTCAATAAATTCATTGTTTTCATTCATAATGACATTCATATCCACATCGGCAGCTGAGTCCTCTAAATAGCATAGGTCAGCCATGGCCTGGCCTTTGACCATACCAACGCTAATAGCACCCACTTGACCTGTTAGTGGAGAGCTCTTAAGAATCCCCTGTTCTACCAGTCGCCTGCAAGCTAAGGCCAAAGCTCTATAACCTCCGTTAATGGATGCGCAGCGCGTTCCACCGTCCGCTTGAAGCACATCACAGTCTACAACTAATGTGTTTTCTCCCAGCGCTTCAAAGTCTACCACCGTCCGCAAGGAGCGACCGATGAGTCGTTGAATTTCGCTGGACCGACCATCCAATCTCAATCGATTGATGTCGCGCTGTTTTCTCGTATTAGTAGACCCAGGCAACATACTATATTCTGCCGTCACCCAGCCCCGTCCACTACCCCTTAAAAAAGGGGGAACCTTGGCATCAAAAGATACGGTGCAGAGAACTTTCGTTCTGCCCTGCTCAATTAATACGGCTGCCAAAGGATTTTCTATAAAATCATCTTGAAATGAAACCGGTCTGATTTCATCATTCTTTCTATTGTCTTGTCTCATGGGTTACCTCTCAAACACTCTGTATATTTCATCTTTTGCTACGGCTTCCAAGGGAATTTTTTTATCTCCATCAATCAGCCACATGTCCGTTCCCTCCGTAATCAAGCCGATCACGGTAGCCGGAATACCATGCTCCTTTAATTCCTTGATTAGTCGTTCTGGTTCATCGGTACCAAAGAGCATAGCGCCAGAGCTTATGAGCTTTTTCTCATCTAAACCTAAAGCCTTGGTAAGCTTTAATGTGAGATCATGAAATGGGAAGGCTTCTGCAAATAATTCACAGCCTTTCTCACTTGCTTTGACCACTTCATAGACTCCGCCGAGAATCCCGCCCTCTGTAATGTCGTGCATGGAATGGACACCTAGTTTTTTACCGATACGTCCCTCTGGAATCACCGACATTTGATCTTTGAAGCCATTGATTAGGGTAAGCTCTTCTTGAGTTAGCACTTTTTTAGCTGT
>JAAZGI010000207.1 GCA_012511315.1 Clostridium sp. | reverse complement strand
TTGAAGTGTGTGAAAGTGAACCAATAAAAATTGGCAGCCCTCATCAGGAATGCCAATTTTAGTCTAGTTATTCAATTAGTTTTGCCGGATAATTTATTTGTTTTCAATTAGAATCCGCTCTATAACACCTTCATCACAGGCAACCACTATAAACTTATACTCTCCAAAGGTTACCTCTCCACCATCGCAGACTTTAACTCCCTGCTCGATGGACAACTCATAAATTAAGCCCCCTAAGGTTTTAGCTGTGGTTTCTGGTAATTTGTAGCCAAACTCACGTCGGACTTTTTCAATGGGTATGGCCGCTGAGAAGGTGTTGTCGTATTTCGCTAGCAATCGATCATTTCCCTCAAAGAACCGCAGTACAAAGAATATCACTGCAATCGAAATTGTTCCGATAAAAATATCAGTCATCGAGTCTGCATAAACCAACATTTTCCGTGCAATAACAAATAAAACCAGTGTTAATATCGACTCATGAGAGTGTGTCAAAATCATCATCATCATTTCTAAGCCAACCACAAGGATTAGTACATGTCTTAGAAAATCAGTAAAGGCAGCATAGGATATTTCCTTTGGCGCTGTTAAGATAATGCTCATATATTTAAATAAATCTGGTATCCCCATAATAACTGTAATCGCTATAATTATTCCGAGGACAATCTGTAAATATATGATAAAACGTTGTGTTTTTCTTACTATTTTGTTCATAGGTCCCCCTAACTTCACTATGATAATTATACAACATGTAGACTTCAAAATAATATTTTATTTATTGATATTATTATATCACTTTATACCTGAGCCTGAAGTCATTTGAAGCTTTCTTATTCTAAAAGTAATTTGACCTCTACTTTGATTAAACATAAATTTAAAAAGGATCCTTACTCTTGGCATCAAGATTCATAACGATTGCCTAGGCGCTTAGCCAAGTCTCGATTTTTCAGTACACTGCTTAAAGTTAATGCAACGGCGCCTCCAAGTAAAGCTGCATAAAATTGAACGATACCAAACGCAACTGGTAACCTTTGCTGGAGGGCTGGTGGAATTGGTAGCCCAAAGACTGGAACGGCATAGCGAGCAGCCATGTACATAACAAAGAACTTTAGTCCCGAACCCACGATAATGCCGATCACACACCTTGAAAAATTCTTTTGCAGAAAACTAAATGGAACAACTAATGCCAGATTACCCAACATAATAAAAGGGATAAATGGTGCCAGGGCCGGATTAAGTTGCCCGGTCATAAAGGCCATTAAAGGGCTAATTACCGCAAGAAGAATGCCATAGCGGCGTCCACAAAAAATAACTGCTAGCAAAAACAAAGCGTTGATCATGGGCCCCACAAAAATTCTAGAAAAATCCGGATTAAATCGCCCTAGTAGCTGAATAACAATCATCATTCCAAGGAATAAGGCAGCTAATATCATTGATTTTGTTTGATGTCCTGTGGTTTTTGTCATATTGATTACCCTCTTTTGATTTTCGGATTGTCCATGGGCGTTTTTGCTTGAGCTTTTTCCATGAATGCTGCTAAGGCTCTTTGTGCTTTAACCATGGGAGCTAACGTACCAGGGCCACCTAAACAGCCACCTGGGCAAGCCATCCCCTCCAATAAGTAGCCATCTTTTTTGCCAGCTTTGGCTTGTTTCATCAGTTTTACGCACTCATGCAGTCCATTGGCTTTTTCCGTCAAAACAGTTCGTCCCGGTTCAAGCTCAGCTACAACAGCAGCTACCGCTCCAGCTACTCCGCCTGAGGCTGCGAATCCCCGACCAAAGTTGGAAGAATCTTCAATGTCCTCACTCGCTTCAAGACCACTTAATTCAATCTTATTAGCAATAAACATCCCCATCAATTCTTCGTAGGTAATTACAAAATCTACGTAATCTTTAACGTCTTCCTCTAACGCTTCCAACTTTTTGGAAATACAAGGTCCAATAAAAGTAACTTTGGCATCCAAATCTTTTCGTTTAATCAGTTTGCCAGTTGCAATCATTGGCGTGGCTGAACTGGAAATATTTTTATCCTCTTCAGGAAACATTCTTTTAACCATCATTGACCAAGATGGACAACAGGAGGTACCCATATAAGGTTTATGCTCAGGAACTTCATGCAAATATTCCTTGGCTTCTTTGATTGCTTCAATGTCGGCACCCAGTGCCACCTCCATCACATCGTCAAATCCCAGAAGGCGAATCCCTTCAAAAATTTGCTCTGGAGTAACTACAGGTCCAAACTGGGAGATGAAAGAAGGAGCTACAATGGCCAAGTGGCGTTTACCGGTTTTCATGGATTTAATCAGCTGATAGATTTCAGACTTATCGGCAATGGCTCCAAAAGGACACTTTTGGATACATTGACCACAGGAAACGCATAAATCTTGATTAATCTTAGCTCTACCCAGGTGATCAGACCCAAAGGCATTTACACCACAAGCCTGGGCACAGGGCCGATCATATTGAATAATGGCATTGTAAGGACAAGCATCTCGGCAGCGACCGCATTTGATGCACTTATCTTGGTCAATATGAGTTTGATTTTTACCCATCGTAATGGCGTTAACAGGACACACATTGATGCAGGGATGAGCAATACAGCGTCGACAATTTGAAGTAACATCCAATTGTTTTGTAGGACAAGCTTCACAGGCAAATGTAATTACGTTTACCAAAGGTGCCTCATAGAAGCGTTCCGCCACATCTGAGTCATCAACACCCTGGGCTAAGAAACCCAGTTCACCTGCTGTCCGCACAGGTAGCCCTAGTGTCAAACGCAATCGTTCCCCGACGATGGCTCGCTCCTTAAACACAGAATCTCGATAATTAGCCACTTCCCCTGGAATAATATCCGATATGGCTTTTCCAATGGCTTCCCTAGGATTTTTGTCTTCATAGGCAATCCGTGCAATTT
>JAAZGI010000026.1 GCA_012511315.1 Clostridium sp. | reverse complement strand
TATCAAGAAGTTATTATCAGGATAATCCGCCCTAGTCTATATTTTCTCTTGCTTTCCTCGTTTATATTTAGACCAAAAGCATTTAATCTTTGAGCCAAAACAATTCCAAAACTTTTTATAAATTCAGCTCAAATTATAAAAAAATTACAAAAAGAGGTTTCCAATAATCGGAAACCTCTTTTTTATGGTCGGAATGACAGGATTTGAACCTGCGACTTCTGCGTCCCGAACGCAGCGCGCTACCAACTGCGCTACATCCCGTGATTCACTCTAAAAAATATTATAACGCTTGATTCAAATTTTGTTAAGTATTTTTATTTTTTTAATCTTAGGTTCATTGACTTACAGTCAGTCAGTGTTATGATTATTCTAATAGGATGTGATATATATGAGTTTTATAAAAATGAAAGATGTTAAAAAAATATATAAGATGGGCGAGGTGACCATACCTGCCGTGGATGGTGTCAACTTTGATATTGAACGAGGAGAAGTTTGCATCATTGTCGGCGCCTCGGGGGCTGGTAAAACTACGGTTTTAAATATCTTAGGGGGAATGGACTCCTCTGATTCCGGACTGGTTGAAGTGGATAAAAAAGATATCTCCAAATATAACCGGCGTCAACTGACAGACTACCGTCGCCATGATATTGGTTTTGTTTTTCAGTTCTACAATTTGGTACAAAACTTAACAACGGTAGAAAATGTTGAACTGGCCACTGAGATTACCAAAAACCCAATGCGCCCTGAAGACGCGTTGGGACTAGTGGGCCTACAAGATCGTATGAAGAATTTTCCTGCGCAATTGTCCGGTGGAGAACAGCAGCGTGTTGCCATCGCTCGAGCCATTGCTAAAAATCCTAAGCTGCTTTTATGTGATGAGCCGACTGGAGCTTTGGACTACAATACGGGTAAATCGATTCTAAAACTTCTGCAAAATCTTTCTCGGGAAACCGATGTAACGGTCATTATTATTACCCATAATGGCGCTTTGGTCGACATGGCTGACCGAGTCATCAAGATGAAAAGCGGAAAAGTTTTAGAACATTATACCAACGATAACCCTAAACCTGTCGAAGAAATCGAGTGGTAGGCCTATGTAAGTCATGTTGCGGGAATTTTTACGTTCCTTGAAAAAAAATGTGACCAGATTCTTGTCCATCTTAGGAATCATCGCTTTAGGTGTGGGGTTTTTCGCTGGAATTAACGCCACCAAACCGGACATGATTAAGAGTGGTGTCGCCTTTTATGATAACAATAATCTGATGGATCTGCGGGCTATGAATCCCCTGGGTTATAAACCTGCCGATATCGAACAATTAAAAGCAATTGATGGAATTAGTCAATTTCAACCATCCTACACCAAGGATCTTTTTTTAGTCCATGACGAATCTCGTATGGTGGCACGACTCTATTCCATGGATTTAGAAACCTACTCTGATCCTAAGACTTTAAATAAGCTGGTGGTTAAAGAAGGTCGGCTGCCAGAACAGTCCGGTGAGATTGTGTTAGCTCTTGGTCAGTATCAGGATAATAACCTTTCTTTGGGACAAAAAGTCCGTTTTGAAGAAGAGGATGGTAACGAACTCGAAGATGTTCTAAAAAACCAAGAATATACCATTGTTGGTTTTATTCAATCGCCTCTTTACATCACCTTTGAACGAGAAAATACGAACATCGGTAGTGGTACAGTTCAAACCTATGTTTACGTCCCTTCGGAAGACTTCACCATGGAGTATCCCACGGAATATTTCTTTGCCGTCGAAGACGCTCAGAACTTTAGTGCTGAAACAACAGAGTATGATCAGTCGGTAGAAGCCGTTAAGGTTCAAATCGATGAAATTGGAAAAGATGTGATGGCAAAAGAAACTGCTGAATTCACAGCTGAGCTGGAAGATAATAAAGAAAAACTTAAAAAAGAAAAAGCCGATGTGTTGCAAAAGTTAGACGATGCTCAAGAAGAACTGGATCAAGCGGAGCAAGATCTTAAAGACGCAGAGGTTACTTTAGTTGAAGAGGAAGCCAAAGGCAGGCAAGAAATTGCCGATGGTCGTCAAGAAATTTTGGAGGGTCGGCAAGAACTCTTAGACGGTCGGCAAGAACTCCTAGATGGTCGCCTTAAATATAATGAAGGTCTCCTTAAGTGGCAAAAAGGCTACAACGAGTACTTAGAAGGTAAAGCTGAATGGGACACTGCCAATGTGGAATTAAGTACGGCGAAAGCCCAGCTGGATTCTGCAAAAATGCAGATTGAGTCCGGGAAAGCAATGCTTGCTCAAAATGAAGCCACCATCGAGTCCAGCGGTCAACAAATTGAGACCTTCGGCGCTATTGTAGAGGGTCTGAATGATGCTCGAGCTGCTATCCCCGATACGCCAACAATCACTGAGGAAGAATATAATAATAT
>JAAZGI010000025.1 GCA_012511315.1 Clostridium sp. | reverse complement strand
GATCATGTCAAAGTGGTATATCGCCAGGAGAACACAAAGCACCTGAACAAATAAAGTTCAGGTGCTTTGTGCTATATACTGACATTTATCGTAACCATCTTCTCGCGCGAGGGCGTAAGTTAAAAGATGTATTCTATAATGCGCTTACGTTATTTCCACCAATTTCTCCCTTGAATATTTAAATTTAGAATTTGATACGAGTTTTATTGCTGGCCTTTTCCCCCTGCTCTAAAGATAAATCGTGGGTTGAATTTACTTTAATGAGTATCAGAATAGGGAACCAATAAAAAAAGGAAAAAGAAAGCTAAATTGCTTTCTTTTCCCTTTTTTATTGGTTTAGACATAGTTTGCAAATGGCTTATACGCTATTTCATAAGTTTTGTCTTCATATCTTCCCTGATGATTCTTTCATCGAAGTTTATTGAGGAAGCTTTTACCGTGGATCCTTTTTAGGTAATGGAGCGCTGGATTTCATCATAATCAAATCCGCTAATGAATGAGCCATTTGATCAATTTCGGTTTGATCTGGCCCTTCCAACATGATCCGTAGAAGTGGTTCTGTGCCTGATGGTCTAATCAAAACGCGACCTTTTCCATCCAGAGCTTCTTCAATTTCCCGAATTCTTTTTTTAACATCTTCATCGGTTTCATAAATATCTTTTTTTGCCGAGTCTACTTTTACATTCACTAAAATCTGTGGCAACTCTTCCATAACTGAAGCAAGTTCTGATAGTTTCTTCTTCGTTTTATGAACAATTGAAGCCAAGGCAAGGCCAGTCACTAACCCATCCCCAGTCGTATTGTAATCCAAGAAGATTGCGTGACCAGATTGCTCTCCCCCTAGATTGTAATTATTCTTCAACATGTTTTCTAAAACGTAACGATCGCCTACTTTTGTTTGTTCAATTTTTATTCCGTTTTTCTCTGCGGCAAGCTTTAGACCTAGGTTTGACATGACGGTCACAACCAAAGTGTCATCCTTTAACAAACCTTTTCGCTTCATATCTAGAGCACAAATTATTAAAATGAAATCTCCATTTACATAGTTCCCTTGTTCGTCTACTGCCAAACAGCGATCCGCATCCCCATCAAAGGCTAGACCTAAGTCACAGGATTTTTCTACAACGTAGCGTTGTAATTCATCCATGTGGGTAGACCCACAATCTTTATTAATGTTTAAACCATCTGGGTTGTCATGAATTACCTAAACCTCCGCCCCAAGCTTGCGCATGGCACTAACTGCTACTTTAGAGGCTGCTCCATTGGCACAGTCCATGGCAACTTTTAAGCCACGTAGATCACCTTTTACAGTCCCCACTGCAAATTCTACATAATCTTCCTCAGCTGCTGTTTCGTGGAAGATTTTTCCAATACCAGCACCTGTTGGTGCTGGTAGATCTTTTAAACCGCCCTCTATGATCTGTTGGATTTTATCTTCAATCTGGTCATTAAGTTTCAAGCCTTTTTGGTCAAAGAATTTAATTCCATTAAATTCTACTGGATTATGTGATGCAGAGATCATAACTCCAGCATCAGCTTTATACTTTCTTGTTAAATAGGCAATTGCTGGTGTTGGAACAACTCCTACTGGAATTACATTAGCGCCTACTGATAAGATTCCTGCAACCATCGCCGCTTCTAACATGTCACCGGAGATTCTTGTATCTTTACCCACCAAAATTGTTGGCTTATGGGTACCTTCTGTAAGGACATATGCCCCCGCTTTGCCTAGCTGGTAAGCCAAATCTGGTGTCAAATCTTCATTGGCAATACCTCTTACTCCATCAGTACCAAACATTCTCGTCATATTATTACCTCACTACGTTTTTCACTCATTGGACTCAGTCCATTCATTCATATTGAACTGATTTCATCAGATTACATGTGGTTCCTAAAATTATCTTTACTTCTATTTTACCCCAGTCAAAGAGATAATCAAACTCACCCAAACAGTATACCATTTTCCATAAATTTATGATTCAGTTTATGATTACTTTCTCAGGATCTTCTCTCAGCTTAAGCCTTCTTTTTGTTAATATTACAATTATGTTCTTTGTATTTTCCATAAAAAAAGGACCCCCGAAGGAGTCCACTTTTTTTATTCTTCAATGTAGGCATTTTCAAAGAATAGGAAGCCCAATGGCGACTTTCTAACTTCTTTTACGTAATCTCTATATGCAACCACATTGGTGTAGAAGTAAATTGGAATAACTGGCAAATCTTCCATGAGAAGGTCTTGGGCATCATGCATCATCTGAGTCCGCTTAGGTAGATCCGTTTCAACCTTTGCTTCTGCAATCAGCCGATCATATTCTGGATTGTCGTAGTGAGCATCATTGTTGCCCCATACGCCAGGACCTTCGCCGGAAACCCACATGTCAAGGAATGTCATTGGATCATTATAGTCAGCGATCCAACCGTGCCGTGCAATTTCATAGTCCCCGTTAATACGTGAGGTTTGGAATACGGCCCACTCTTCATTGGCTAGTTCAATATCAATTCCAAGATTCTGTTTCCACATCGCTTGGACTGCAACTGCCATGTTCTGATGGGTAGTATTATTGTTGTATTTTAACGTAATAGTTGGGAAGCCTTCACCATTTGGATATCCAGCTTCTGTCAACAGGCGCTTGGCTTCCTCAAAGTCACCAGCATCTTTGTCTAAATACTTTGTTTTATCAGCAAAGTTATTTCCTTCATGGTCTTTAATTCCCTCTGGAACGTAAGCCCAAGCCGGTGTCTGTTCACCCATTGCTACTTTTTCAACCAATTCGGTTTTGTTAAGTCCTAAAGCTAAAGCTCGACGAACTTCAGGTTTTTGCAAAGCTTCATATACTTCAGGGTTTTTATCCTTTAATTCAGGTCTCATATTAATAACATAGAAATAGGTACCAAGATAAGGCATAACCTGAGCTACTTTGTCTTTAAGCAACTGTGGAATGTCTTGTGGTGGTGGTGCCTCAATCATATCAAGTTCACCCTTTTTAAAGGACGCGAGGAATGTTTGAGCGTCATCGGTTAATGACATTTCAATGGTCTTTAGCTTCACCTTATCTGCATCATAATAATTATCATTTTTAACTAAAACTAGTTTTGATTTTGGTGCCAAGGATTCAAATTTAAAAGGACCATTGGAGACATGAGTTTCTTTATCTGCCCACCATAGGTTCACATCTTTTTCTACCATGTCTTGACGTACTGGGAAGTAAGTTGGAAACGCCATCAATGAAAGGAAGTAAGCTACCGGAGCTTC
>JAAZGI010000206.1 GCA_012511315.1 Clostridium sp. | reverse complement strand
CTAACTTTATCGTTTATAGCATCTTGCATCAAAACCAAAGGAATCATATTTAAGCTAAAGACTGCCAATATTAAATAGAGGGCTCCTTCATCTTTGCCTTTGATTCTCGGCATCCGCGTTGAACCCACTTTATAGTTCCAATACAGACCGTAAATTCCGAAGGTAATGAAGTTTAAAACAATCAGTAAAATGCCAAGAGCTCCTTCCCCAGATAACTCGGCAGTCTCCAAATCCAGCATATACATCCAGTAAATAGTGTAGATGCCAAAGGTAAATAATGATAGAATAATTGCCACTATGAGATTCCGACCCGCCACATTTGAATTCATTTTTTCTCCCTCAACAGCTGTAATAAGATGATTATACCATTTCAGAAAATATAATAATATGAAACCACTACGGATTATCCTTTAATAAATTTTCATCTGCATAATTTTCAAATAAAAAAGACACCAAAATCAGATAAACAGATTTTGGTGTCTTTTTTATACCCTTCTCTTTATATCAGCTCAAAACGAAACTCCTTTTTGGGGATCGCTTAGTAATCAGCCTAAGCTTTAAACTTCGAGAGCTTTTCAATTTTATTAGGATTGATTTCCTTTAATCTTTTCATCCCTTAGATGTTTTAATCCCTTAAGCACTTCATCCATCAAGCTTTTTTTGCTTGGCACCCTTTTCAATTCAAAACCATTATTTCTTCCCAACATTTATCTCTTCAACAACTTTATTTCTTGACCGCGGTAGGGGTTTTAAGAACCACATTGCCTGCTCCTAGCTTGGCTTGGAGTAGTTCCACGATTTTAGATTGACTATCCACCCACTGCCGTTCAGATAGCTGGAAGCTTTGATTTTCTTCTTTGGCATAAATCACCACTGGGGTGCAGCCTTCATGAGCCTTTAATAATGGTCCTAAAGCTTTTAAAATAGCCTTGGCTTCTTGGAGGTGGTTAAAGCGGAGATACAACTTATCATTCGATTGAGGCACTCTAACCTTTTGTTTGGGCGACTCGGTAGCTTGAGGCGATAAGTTTGGATGAGGCTTTGACACATTATGAAAGCGACTGGTTCGATTGCCCATTCTAAATTGGGGTAATTTACCTTTCTCAATTAGCTGCATTTCCTCTACAATCACTTTGGTTTCTTCATCTTCGCGGATTTGCAATCGCCCAGAAACCGCTACCACTAAATCTTCTTTTAAGAAGGCTTTCACCAAATCAAAGGTTTTTGGAAAGACGATGAGTTCCACATCTCCCGTGGGGTCCTCCATGGTGACAAATGCCATCATGGCGTTATTTCTGGTGATTTTTCTGGTAACCGTGGTGAGAATCCCTCCCATAGTTACATGCTGTCCATCACGCAAGGCATCAGGAGATTTCATTTGATTTTCAACCAGTAGCGTCGCTTCATCACGAACATCATCCAGTAGATCATCAGCGATAATATCTTGAACTTGAATGGTGCTGATGGCTTCCAATTCCTCTGTAAATTCTTCCAAGGGATGTCCTGTTAGGTATAGACCTGTCATCTCTTTTTCCATAAACAGACGATCCTTGACTGGAAACTCTTCAATTTCAGGCAACTTGATGGTAAACCCATCCACTTCTTCCATACCCTCTCCCAGTTCTGAGCCAAAAAAGGACATTTGACCTTTGATCAATCGCTTGCGTTCACTGGAAAAACTATCCATCATGCGCTCATAGACTGCCAACAAACGAGACCGTTCTACTCCCATGGAGTCGAAGGCTCCCGCTTTAATCATGCACTCACAGGCTCGTTTATTGAGTCCAGCATCATCTAACTTACTGATAAAATCATGGAAGGAGGTAAACTTACCCTTCTTTTCTCGGGCTTCAACAATGGCATCAATCACATGGAAGCCAAGGTTTTTAATCCCGGCCAAGCCAAAGCGAATCTTATTGCCACTCACGGTGAAACGAGCTCTTGATTCATTAATGTCTGGAGGTAATAACTCCACACCAATGGACTTAGCATATCGAATATAGAACCTGGCCTTGTCGGCTGAACCTATAAAGGAGTTGAGCATGGCAGCGACAAATTCGACTGGATAATAGCGCATCAGATAGCCCGTTTGATAACCGATCACGGCATAAGCTGCTGCGTGAGCTTTATTAAAAGCATAGGAGGCAAAGTAGGACATTTGGTCAAAAATCTGGTGGGCGGCCACATCACTAATACCATTACGCCTAGTTCCCGGCACAATCACTTGCCCGTCCTCAACAATGCCTTCAATAAAGTTAACTCGCTCCCGTTCCATTTCTTCGTGCTTTTTCTTACTCATGGCGCGGCGAACTAAATCAGCACGTCCCAAAGAGTAACCCGCCAAATCTTGAACAATCTGCATAACCTGCTCTTGGTAGACCATAACGCCATAGGTGACATCCAATATGTGTTCCAATTCAGGGGTCACGTAGGTTACTTGATCTGGATTCTTTTTATTTTCAATATAGCGCGGAATCTCCGACATGGGGCCTGGACGATACAGGGAGATCCCGGCAATAACATCTTCCAAACTCTCCGGTTTGAGCTCCTTCATAAAAGAAGTCATCCCCGCCGACTCGAGTTGAAAGACACCCACCGTGCGGCCCTCGCCAATCATTTCAAACACCTTGGGGTCATTAAACTCCAAGTCATCCACGGAAATATCCACGCCCTGGTTTTCCTTGATCATGGTTACGGCATCCTGCATTACGGTAAGAGTTCGCAACCCTAAAAAGTCCATCTTTAACAGACCTAATTCCTCTAGGGTGTTCATGGGGAATTGGGTGACAATGGATTCATCATTCCGTTGCAGGGGAACATACTCCACTAACGGTTGACCGGAAATTACAACACCAGCGGCATGGGTGGAGGAGTGACGAGGTAAGCCTTCTAGTCGCAGGGCAATATCAATGAGTTCTTTCACCCGCGGATCCGAGTCATAGGCGTTTTTTAACTCTGGGTTCATCTCTAAGGCTTTATCAATGGTGATGCCAAGGACACTAGGGATCATCTTAGCAATCTGATCCACCTCGCCATAGGGATATTGCATGGCCCGACCAACGTCTCGGATACAGGCTCTGGCAGCCATGGTACCAAAAGTGATAATCTGAGCCACGTTATTTTTTCCATACTTATCCACCACGTAATCAATTACTTCTTGACGACGTTCATAGCAAAAGTCAGAATCAATATCTGGCATGGAGATCCGCTCGGGATTTAAAAAGCGTTCAAAAATCAACTTATATTTAATGGGGTCTATTTTTGTAATGTTTAGTGTGTAAGCAATGATGGAAGCCGCCGCTGAACCACGACCAGCCCCTGTGGCAATTCCCGTTTCATTGGCAAAGCGAATAAAGTCCCAAACAATTAGGAAATAATCCACATAGTCCATTCGCTCTAAAATACCCAGTTCATAATCAAGACGTTCAATTAATTCTTTGGAATTTCCTTCATCCAACTGATCCATCTGTGCCATGACTAGATCGGTCATGATTTCACCGGCAAAGTCAGAGAATACCTGGTACTTTTTAACCAAACCTTCATAACATAGGGTTCGCAGATAATGAGCGTGGTTGGTCCCCTCCGGCAAATCAAAGGCCGGAAGTTTACTGACATGAAATTCGTAATCAAAGTTACAGGCTTCAGCAATCTTAACTGTGTTTTCCAGAGCTTCTGGAACATGACCAAATAATTCCCACATTTGCTCCGGGCTTTTTAAATAAAACTCCGGAGCGGGATACTTCATCCGATCGGATTCATCCACAGCAGCAGCTGTTTGAATACACAGCAACACATCATGGCTCTTATTGTCATCTTGATTCCGATAGTGGACATCATTAGTCGCTACCAAAGGAATGCCTAATTCTCTAGCCATCTCAATATTCAAAGCATTGACTTTTTTCTGCTCTGCTAAACCGTGGTCTTGTAGCTCTAAGTAAAAGCCATCTTTAAAGGTATCCCGATAAAAAACAGCCGCTTCACGAGCTTGCTCGGGAAAGCCATGGTTTAAGTTTTCTTGAACCTCTCCTCCCAAACAGGCGGATAAGGCAATCAGTCCCTCGCTATGCTTTTCTAAAAAGGCATGGTCCACTCTAGGTTTGTAATAGAAACCACGAATCGAGGCTTCACTAACAATTTTAATTAGGTTTTGATAGCCCTGCTCATTTTTAACCAGGAGAACTAAATGGTGAATGGCATTATTCGTTAAGGTGCGATCATCCATATTACCGGAACAAACATATATTTCCGAGCCAATAATGGGCTTAATCCCCTCTCGCTGGCAGGCCTTGTAAAAATCGACGCAGCCATACATGGTCCCATGGTCGGTGATAGCATAGGCCGACATGCCTAATTCTTTTGCCCGCGCTACCATTTCATTTATTTTTCCTGACCCGTCCAACAAAGAATACTCAGTATGAGCATGGAGATGGACAAAGGGTTTCTTTGCATTATTATTTTTATTTCCAATTTGCGGTCCATCCGCATGATTAATTTGTGTCATCTATCGAACCTCTCTTAGGTCAAAGTAGTGTATGTTTTTAAGGACAAATAACAGGGATCTATCATAACATTTTACCATGATTAGGTGAAATTTTTCTTAAACTCAGCCCTCTTTAGCTATCCTCTTCAGCTTATTTTTCGCTTCTTCTTCCATTTTCTAGTCCTGCCACCCCATTCTAACCGATTAGCTATAACATCTTGAAATAAAACCTATTACTTTAAGCTGCAAGCTACCCACTTTAATCAAAACTTTCTAGCACCTGTCATAATCTACAAGGTAAACTCAATCATTGAGTCCACTCCCGTTAAAGTGTCAGTATCGAAGAGTTATTTTAAGTTTGCCTGCCTGTCCCACCGTGGATGTTACTAGTCTAGATAAACATAGGTAAGATTTTAAAGCTTAAGACAGCCCCCGCAGCTTGACCTATCGTCAAACCATGGGAGCTGCCTATTAGATTGTTTTCTTGTTACCAATCTGCAAAAATCGAACTGGTAAATCAACTCATGAATAAGAATACTATGAAGCGATTTACTAAAACCTATAGGCTAGCTACCAAAGATTGAAGTAGCTCTAGGCTGAGTAATCTCCAGCAACTGTTTTCTCCAACAATGGACGAATTCGATCAAGGACTTGATGCTGATGATAATCTGAATATTGATAGATGTCCATATCTTCCTTGGAGTCGAAACGAGTAATTAGAACGATGTCGAAATTACGGTCGGACTCAATCTCATTAATACCAACTTCAAGCTCTTTTAGTTCCGGAATTTCACCCTCCATGGAACGTAAAATTTCCGCCACTGTAGCTACATCATTTATATCTTTTACTTTCATTAAAACAACATGAGTAAACATGGAGACTCCTTTTTATTTTCTTATTATCTGTTTTTATATCTATTTTATATCTATTTTCGAAACATCTTTTTACTTATTCGCTGGTTTCATTTGATTACAATCAAACCCTTAGTGAACCG
>JAAZGI010000205.1 GCA_012511315.1 Clostridium sp. | reverse complement strand
TCGAGTCTCCAAAACCAGCTCCAGAGGATGGCAATCCTTATGAAGGCTACACCAAAATGAAATGGACCTTTACCTTTTATACGGACCTCCCTTCTGAAAATGGTGGTTGGACCACTACAGCCATGGGAACCCCTTTACGTTATGGTGTCCTCGCCTCCAATTATTGGCCCCTGCGCTCTGAGGTGATCTTGCCAGGTTGGGGCGACTTCACAGTCGAAGACCGAGGCGGCTCTTCCTTTGATTCAAAAACCCGCATGGATATGCTAATCCCACGCAACAGCGGTGAATCTGACTATCAGTATCTGTCTAGAATTCGATCGATGGGTGTGCAATCTATAACAGGTTATATCAAACCTTATAAAAAATAATTTTAAAAAGACATTGCTCAAAGCAATGTCTTTTTAAAAGCTTTTTTCTTGTTTAAAATCTTCCAATCTTCTTAAGCCTCTTTGCTTCTTGTCTTCCCACCCCTGTCTTATACCGCCTTGAACATTTTTTTACGCGAAAAAATAATTTGTCTGGGCAAACAATGAATATCTATACCACTATTTTCAATAACTTTAAATATTCTGTACTAAAAACTTTGTTTATATCAATTATTTTTTAATACAGTAACCTTGTATGGTAATTATTTTCTATTCCCTTCAATTGATAAAACATAGTCAATTGGCCGTTTATTATTTAACGAATCCACTTATCTAGAGGTTTTCGATGCTTAAACAGAAATAAGATTGAATTAATACAGAAAGTGTGAAAAGATAGTTCTAGAGACACTCTCTTTATCTTGTAAAATTTTGGAGGGATACAATTGATTAAGGTCGCAGTAAATGGTTATGGACGAATCGGACAAAATGTTGTCCGTATTATGGTAGAACGCGCAGACAACAATATTGAGCTTGTCGGCATCAATGGTATGGCTAGTGCAGAGCTAGCTTTGGCGAAACTTAAATATGATTCAATCTACGGTCGCTTTTCAGGTGAAGCTTATGTGGACGGTGAGTATCTAGTCATCAACGGTAAAAAAGTTTTGATTACAAATGCTCGTGAGCCTGAGGATCTTCCTTGGAAAAAATTAGGCGCTGACATTGTCATTGAAGGAACTGGAAAATATAGAACAAGAGAACGTGCGCAAATCCACTTGGATGCAGGTGCTAAAAAAGTTATTATCACCGCTCCAGCGACGGATGAAGACATTACCATCGTTATGGGCGTTAATGAAAAAGATTATGATGATTCATCACATAACATCATTTCCAACGCCTCTTGTACAACAAATTGCCTGGCCCCCTTTGCCAAGGTTCTAGATGACAAATTTGGTATTGAAACCGGTATGATGAGTACAGTCCACGCTTACACCAATGGACAAAGTTTGACGGATCGCACTGGGGATGGCAAAAACCCTAGACGTGCACGGGCCGCTGCCCTCAATATGATTCCAACCACCACTGGAGCTGCCCAGGCAGTTGCGAAAGTATTGCCTCAGCTAGAAGGTAAATTCCGTGGTGTTGGTATTCGAGTTCCAACTCCCACCGTATCCATGGTGGACCTAGTTGCAACAACTCGCGAGGCAATCACTGTAGACGCTGTCAATAAGGCGCTTAAAGAGGCTTCAGAGAATGAACTCAAAGGAATCCTTGATTATAACGAACTTCCCCTAGTCTCCAGTGACTATATCGGCGACAGCCATTCCAGTATCATTGACGGTTTAAGCACATTGACATTGGGTGACAATATGGTCAAAATCTTCGCTTGGTATGATAATGAATATGGCTACTCCTACCGAATCGTTGACTTGATTGAATATATCGTCGAAAATAGTAATTTCTAATAATCCTACATAATCAAAATAAATTGAAGGGTCTGCTCTAATCTTTGGCAAACTAATTCAAGACTTGATTGGTCCCCTTCAATAAAGGTGAGGCACTCTGTTATCCATCAGAGTGCCTCACCTTTATTTTTAGTTCTATCTAACTGGCAAGCAGAAATAACAATCCTTCCTTAAAAACTAAATCCGAAACAATCTTTTATTTCAAGCTACTCTTGTTAAACTTTGTTTTCTGGATTCTTATTGTCCACCAAATCCATGCCTTTATCTAAAAGATTTCCGATGCGGGGTTTATCACCCTGATTAAAATCTCGTCTTCGCTTGGCTACATTAGCCTTTACCAGCTGATAAATTACTGCTAATATTGGCACGCCAAGAAATGTACCGATAAAACCAAATAGGGCACCACCAATGGTTACAGCAAAGAAAACCCATAAAGGGGGTAATTCCACAGAGTTCCCTACAACTCGTGGATAAATAAACATTCCGTCTAGCTGTTGCAAAACAATAATAAACAATAAGAAAAGTAAAGCTTGCATCGGGTTAACCGTTAAAATCAATAGGAAGCCCACTGCACCACCAAGGAAAGCACCAATCATCGGAATCAAGCTACTTAGTCCGGTTAAGGGACCAATCACCGTAGCATAGGGGAAACCGAGAAGCAGCATTAATAGAGTGGTTAAAACGCCCATCACCATGGCTTCAGTTACCTGCCCAATAATATAGTTATGGAATGTTTTCCCAATTACATTTGTTACCCCTTTGACTTCATAACGCTTTTCCGATGTCATATAGGCTTCCATGACATGTTTAAGTTGTCGTAATAAGGTTTCCTTTGATACGAGCATAAAGGCGGCAAAGGTTAATCCTATAACAGCATTGATCAAACCTCCTAATACACCAGAAACCCCTTTAAATAAGTCGCCAGCAACGTTACCTACATTGCCAATTAACCCCTTACTCCAATCATTTTCTGAGAAATTAAGGTTTTCAACGTATTCAGTTAACCAGGTTATATCACGTTCCTTCACCCATGCCATAATCGATTCATAATAACCTGGAACTTGTTTTGATATAACTTGAATGGCTTCCACGGACTGAGGAATTACTAAGATCACAACTAAAGCGATAATTCCCAACAATAACAAAATCGATAAAATCAAGGATAGTGGTCTTTTTATCTTTTTCATCAAAGGTGATGTTCCAGTAAAAACCTTGTTCTCTAGCCAGGTTAATGGCAGATTCAAGGTGAAAGCTAAAAACAAGCCGATGATAACTGGAGCTAAAATTCCCAATAAGTATTTCAAGAATACAAAAAATGTAGTAACATTAGTCACTGTAAAATATACGATTCCTGCTAATATAATTAGCTTGGCTATTTGGCGGTAATCGAATTGTTTGACTTTTACCAGTGTTTTATTATCCGAACTATTATATTTTGTCGAATCATTTTGTGCTGTTTTGTTTTTCATTGTATGCACCTCTTTATATGAGATTGTATCAGACTTTGCTACATCTCCCCACAAAAATAATGTTAACTTTCTATAGAATTACATAAATTACTTTGGATTATTTAAAATGCCCAGTTCTTAAAGAAGTACTTGAAATAAAGGGAGTCTAAAAATGAAATGCAGCTGTCACCTTTGGGTAAGCAGCTGCACTTTTTTATTATGTTAAAACAAAGAAAACACTACTTGGTGCTGTGAGTCATATACCAATCATTAAGGGCTAGAGCTGAAGATGCTCCCTGAGCTGCAGCTATAATAATCTGCTTATAACGTACAGTGGTGACATCACCAGCTGCATAGACACCAGGAACGTTAGTTGCTCCATTCTCATCCACAATAATTTCTCCACCGGGTGTGAGGTCGACGAATCCCTTAAAAATATCTGTGTTGGGAATGTATCCAATTTCCACAAAGATTCCTTCCACCGGTATTTCCATTACTTCTTGAGTATTCTTGTCAAGAGTAGTCACCGAATCAACCCCCATATCACCATTGATTGACTGAATTTGAGTCTCTAGATGAACTTTAATGTTAGGAAGGGTTTTCATTTTATCCAAGAGAATCTGATCAGCTCGGAATTTACTACGGTGCACAATAACAACCTCTGGACTAATCTTTGCAAGGTCAATAGCCGCTTCCACGGCTGAGTTGCCCCCTCCAGCTACCAAGACCTTTTTCCCATTATACAAAGGCCCATCACAAATGGCGCAGTAGGTAACACCTCGACCATAAAATTCTTTTTCCCCAGGAACACCTAGCTTCCGGTTTGAAGATCCAGATGCGATAATCAAAGAGTTTGCTTGATAAGTTTTGCCATCCTCCACATCTAAACTAAAGGAAGAGTCTTCATTTCTTTTCACACCGGTTACGCCATAGTACTCAAGAATAGGGACTTCCAATTCTTTCACGTGTCGCTCAAAATCTTCAACTAAGCCGATACCTGGAATATTTTTGTATCCCAAGTAGTTTTCTACAACTGAAGTATTGGCTACCTGACCACCGGCCTGACGGCCAATTAGGCCAACTTCAAGTCCTTTGCGTCGAAGGTAAAGAGCTGCATTCAAACCCGCAGGGCCTGTTCCTATTATCAATGTATCATACAATTTGTCTGGGCTGAGTTCAATCTTTTTGGCTGCTGCTGGTTTACTCAAATTAAATTCCATTTCTAATACTACCTCTTTTTTTTGATTTTTAGTCTTAATTCACTGACTGAATCAAGTTTATATTTAACTCAACATTTCAATCAAGTCACTTTTTTAGTTCAAAGGCTAGTGATTCTTCCAACTTATTTTCTATTAGACTTTTCCATTTCTATTTACTTTTACTTTATTCCTGAATTCACAAGTTTTGACACCGTAGACTCAGATAATCCGCCAAAAACCTCTCCTATTTCTCGCAAGGTTAAGGTGGAACAGGCTTTCATCTGCAGAATCAACTGATTTCTTAATGACTTATCCTTTTTTAATTGCTGCCAATCCATTGCCAGGGCGTCCAATCGTTCTTCTACGTGCTCTCTAGCCTCTTCAACTGTTTCAATGCGTTCTTGCCTGCCTCGTTCATAAACCTGCTCTAAAGAGCCTGGAAAGCTTTCAAAGGACGTTTCACTCACCACAGTCATTTCGCTCATACACCTTAAAAATTCCTTACAGGATGAAAAATCCGTGATGGGAGTGGGGTCTGAGGCTGTGATTGAAGATGATAATAATTCACTTTGAAAGCGATCTTTGAATAAGCAGCCTTCACATTTTTTATATATAGAATATCTAATGTTAATTTCTTTCATCACCTTGGAGATATCACAGCCGTTGGCATCAATTATTAAGTCATAGCAATCTGGCTCAGAAATACAATAAGACATGATCTGAATATTATTTTTTTCTCCGGTTTTTAATATAATATCTAAAAATTCTTTGCGATCTGCTTGATCAGCAAAGAGTTCGATAATTCCACTACCTCTTTGGCGAATGTGATAGGTAGCATAGTTATCTTTTACTCTAGGCTTTCTTGCCATTGGATTTCACCTCTCTAATAATAATAACAGATAAAAGAATAAATTCAAGTACCGTCCCCCTGAATAAGTCAAAAAGCATTGAACGAAACCTGTTCAATGCTTTTTTTACTGATTGTCTTATGATTTTATTTAAGATCGTACTCTTTTTCTAATTGATCCATTAGCTCGGAGAAATCTTTTAGAGTGTCTTCCAATGGTTTTGGTGTGGTTATATCCACTCCTGCATTTTTCATAACTTCCACTGGGTAGTCTGAAGATCCTGCCTTTAAGAAGCGATCAATGTAGCGTTCTGCTGCATCGGTTCCTTCTTCAAGAATGGTTCGGGCAAAGGAAGAAGCCATCGCGTAACCAGTTGCATACTGATAGACGTAAAAGTTGTTATAAAAGTGTGGAATTCTCGCCCACTCATATTTGATTGCTTCATCAATGATCATGTTCTCACCAAAGAATGTCTTGTTTAAGTCAAGCCAAATCTCATTCAAGTCTTTCGCATTGAGCTGATCTCCAGCTTCTAGCCTTTCATGGGTGATTTTTTCAAAAGTTGCAAACATCAACTGACGATAAACCGTTGTCCGAATCTGCTCTAGCTCTTGATTAATTAACGCTATCCGCTTATCGCGATCGGTTTCTTTTTCAATCAAATCATGAATCAATAACTTTTCATTGCAAGTAGAGGCTACCTCAGCTAAAAATATGGAGTAGTTACCATAGATATAAGGCTGGTTTCCTCTTGAATAGAAGGAATGCATGGAGTGACCCATTTCATGAACAAAGGTAGACACGTCGGACATGGTTCCATCGAAATTTAAAGAGATATAGGGCATAGTGTCATAGGTACCGGAGGAATAGGCACCGGAGCGCTTTCCAACATTTTCATACTTATCAATCCAACCATCTTCAATCCCAGCTTTAAAATTTTTCGTATAGTCATCACCCATCGGCTTTAAGCCGTCCAGAGCAATATCGACGGCTTCATCAAAGCTGTAGGTTTGGTCCCCTGCTTTGGCTAAAGGAACGTATAAGTCATAAAGATGCATCTCATCTAAGCCTAAAATCCGTTTCTTCAAATCCACATAACGGTGAAGCAATTCAACATTATCATGAATTGTATCAATGGAATTATAGAAGACTGAAACTGGAATATTGTTTGGTTTTAAAGCCTTTTCCACACTGTTCTCATAATTTCTAAGCCTTGCCTCAATTATCCAATCCTTTAAATTCGTCGTTAAAAGAAACCCTAGGGTGCTTTCATTTTTACCATAGGTATTATGAAGGGCCTCAAAAGCGTTTTTACGGAGCGTGCGGTCTTTTGATTTGATTAGCTGGCCATAAGTTCCATTGGTTAAAAGATGTTCTTCGCCAGCTTCGTCCTTGACCTTTGGGAATGACATCTCTGCATTTGAGAAGATACTAAAGGCACTTTGCGGCGCACCTCGCACTTCGCCTAAAGAGGCCATTACTTCTTCTTTGTCATTACTCATAATGTGGTCTCTTAAATGACGCTTCCGCTCTAGATGGAAGCGGTAGGGTGCAACTTCTGGGGCGTTAATGATGTTTTCAAAGACTTCATCTGGTAGCGCCAAAATCTCTGGTTCTGCAAAAGAAGATACTTCCCCGTATTGGGTGAATAAAGCTCTTCCTCTCTGGTTTAAAGTCTGCATATCCTGATTGGTCATATCTTCATTATATTTTAAGTTTCCATAAACAAAGAGCTTACCCAGCAGACGTTCAGTTTCTTCTTCCTTTTTAGCGAAATCAAGATAGCTTGTTGCATCTTTGATGGTCCCCTTTAAAGATGCAAAGTCCGCAATCAACTGTTTTACTTTTTTAAAATCGGCCTCATACTCAGCTGAGTCTTTATAGACCGCCGATATATTCCAAAGATCTTCAGGGTTTACCTGGTCTCGTTTTTTAAGTTCTTTCATTTGTACCTCCAATTTTTCAGGCCTAGCAAGAATTCTTGGTGCAATGACTTCATTCTGCTTTCCTGTGGTTCTTCCATAGTCTCATCTTAACAAATACTCGTCTTAGTCGGTGGGTAATCCTGTACAGAACTTTATGATGACATACAGTATTTTCATAAAATAGCTGCACAAGATGTTTACACAAGGTGTTTAATATCCCTTAAATTGCTAGTAATGCCGCAATTAAGGGGATTGTAAACACCGATGCTAATGTGGTGAGAAAAACAGCCTGTGTAGACAGGATGATTTCGCGGTCATGTTCATTGGCTAAAATTACAGATAAAGTGGCTATAGGCATCGCTAAAACAATCACAGTAACACCAATTAATAGGGGATCATCAATAAATAGTTTTAGGATTAAATAAGCAATTGCCGGTAAAGCCAACTGTTTTATCAAGGTATAAGGATAAAGACGAAGTTCAGAAAACACTTCTTTTAAAGGAATAGCTGACAAGCTTATTCCAATAACCAACATGGCCAAAGGTGTTGTTGCCGATCCTAAAGATTTAATGGCACCTTGAAAAGGCTCTGGTATTCCGATACCAACTAGGAACATTACGATTGAAGCAATTGAGGCAATCACTGCAGGTGTCAAAAATGTTTTAAGTTCTAACTTGGCATTGCCACCACTATAAAGAGCTACACCATAGGTAAAGCCTAGTACATTAAATAAGAGATTAAAAATAATGGCCATAATTAATGCTTGGGGTCCAAAAATTGCGTCAATAACAGGGAACCCCATAAAGCCAATGTTTGAAAACACAGTAAAAAAAACATAAATCGATACTTGTTCCTTGGGAACTCGCAATAGAAAGGCAATCAATCGACCGATGATTGGAGTCGATATATAAGAAATTGTCGCCACGATAAAGGTAATTGATACGGTTGCCCCTGCTTTGGACTGGTCTGCTCCAGCCACTGAAGAAATCATCAAGAGGGGTAAAGTGACATTAACGATCAAATGCGACACGCTTTTTTGAAGGGATTGATCAATGATTCCAACTTTCACAGCTAAATAGCCCATCATCATAATAGTGAAAAGCATCACCATTTGATTTATCACTACCATAATATCCATGCCCAAGACCTCCTTGTTGGTTTTATCATGCACGCTGGATGCTCTAATTATTACTTACTTCTACTGTCCCTTGGTTGCATTAAATAAAAATTTAGCAAAGTTTTCAAAAGTTTTCCACTAGACCTAAAATCGGCAGCTTCTTTGAAGAACCTCTTTTTCTTGAAAGATCTCCTGTTTTAAAACAGCACACTCTCTACTCATCTTTGGGGCAGAAGATAACCTTGTTCCCTGAAAACCCT
>JAAZGI010000024.1 GCA_012511315.1 Clostridium sp. | reverse complement strand
GAATGGATAAGGGACAAGGGCTGGGTGCCTATCAATGTTGTGAGGACGTATGAGACCGTTGCACGGATCGGGGATTCGTTTGGAAAGAACATCGACTGGAAAGAGGTATTTGACCTATCTCCCAGAGTGAAGCTCAGGGACAAGGCTATCTTTATCAGACAGCTTTCTACAATGATCGCGGCAGGTGTTCCTATAGGCGGGGCACTTCAGATACTGATCGAACAGACAAACCAAAAGAGGCTCAAAAGGATAACAAAGAAGATTTATACGCGGGTAAGCTCCGGTGCTACACTGAGTTCAGCGATAGCTGAGCACCCTAAATTTTTTGACGTGCTCATCTCATCACTAATAAGGTCAGGGGAAGAATCCGGAACCCTGGACGCCACTTTGGCACAGTTGGCAAATTTCATCGAAGATCAGGAAGTCCTTAAGAAAAAAATCATTTCCGCAATGACGTACCCGGCTGTGGTCATAAGTATAGCCGTCTTTGTCCTTGGCATTATGGTGGTCGTTGTCATACCGCAATTCCAAAAGGCATTTTCAAGCATGAACGTTGAACTTCCCAGACTGACCAGGATGATATTCGAATTTGGAACATGGGCACAGGGCAACTGGTACTATGCACTTGCGGCTTTGGGAGTAACTATTCTCCTCCTGAATTTTTTGAGAAAAGTTCCCGGTTTGAGAATATACATTGACACAGCAATACTTAAAGTCCCGGTTTTTGGCGACATTCTTTATAAAGCGGCGCTTTCCAGATCTTTCAGAACTATGTCAGCTTTGCTCAGGTCCGGTGTCCCTGTTTTAAAATCACTTGAAATGGCAGGGGAGGTTGCATCCAACAGCAAGATAAACAACAACTTTCTTCTGATGAGAGATGCTGCGGCAATGGGAGCTCCACTTAACATTGTCACTAAAGAGAGAAAACTTTTTCCTCCCATGATCGCCCACATGATCGCAGTCGGGGAAGAGACAGGACGTACGGATGAAATGCTGCAGAAGATATCTGACTGGTATGACAACGAGCTCTCAGAGAAGATCAAGCGCCTAAGTTCCGTCCTTGAACCTATCATGGTCGTCCTTGTCGGCATAATCGTAGGATTTATGGTACTTGCCATATTCCTGCCGATAATATCTGCGATACAGCAGTTCATGTAATTGATAAAATTATGCTCTGACAGTTAAAATAATTAACACCTCTTTTTATCACAGGCATGTTGTGGCCCCTCTTTTAAAAGCGTATAATGCTTAAAAATTGACTTGTAGATTAAAATCATTATTTAATGTGGCGATTTGGTCTTGACAAATTCAACTCAAGGTGAAAAGATGTGTAGTCAGGACAAAAACAATTTTAGTCTTATCAAGAGTTTAGCTTTTATTTTTGGTTTTGTTTTACTTCTTTTTCCGTCTTTTTTAGATTGATAAATTTAAATATTAAAGGGGGAATCAAAAGAACCGACCTTTCAATAAAATTTAAAGGGGAACCGGGGGCGCCCGGTTCGGTAGGGTGGGGCAAGCGCAAATTGTTTGTGGATGAAATATAGAAAATTTGAATTTGGATGAGAGAAGGAGATAATTTTATGAAAAAGATGCTTAAGAAAAAGTCAAAGGGTTTCACACTGGTAGAACTTCTGATAGTGATCATCATCATCGGTATCCTTGCCGGAATGATGATGCTCTCAACAGGCGGAGCAACAGCCAAAGCAGAGGCGACAAAGATAGTTTCCGACATGCGTAACATGAAGGCAGCTGCTATAATGGTTTATGCAGATTCTAACGCTTGGCCAACGCATATAAATAGTTTAGACAACTATCTTGACCAAAAACCAGGTTCATTGTATAAAATTGAAAGTGAATTTATTATGTACAATGCTACCTCAACTGACCAAAAAATTAAAGATAGTCTTAAAACAATGGCTACAACGGGTGGATTACCCTTATATAAATGTGAAACTACATCTGCTGACGCAAAATATGATGCTACTGGCTCACTTTATATGCCAATCAAATAGTTATTAATTAAACACAAATTAAACATAAAGAAGCTCGCACTTTTTGCGAGCTTCTTTTGTTTATCTAAAACTCCAAACATGACGTCTGGTAATAAATATTTTTTCTATAACCCGAGGGATTTATATTGCAATTTATGTGAAGGTTTAACTACCAAATAAAAATCAATATATGTGTCTCGAAAAAAATAATAATCTAGACCACAACCTGGAAACTTATTCATAAAAAAATAAATTGAAAATACTTCAAAATCGTTGTTATAATCAGATATTCTGGGTTATAATGGCAGTGGAAATCTTGCCCTTTTGTTTTCCT
>JAAZGI010000204.1 GCA_012511315.1 Clostridium sp. | reverse complement strand
ACAAATACGGCATCAAAGCCAGCTTTTTTTAGTTCTGGACCAAAGAAACCACCGCAGTTTGAGTCATTCCAACCACCAGTTACGGGTGATTTATGTACAGCAGTCCAGCGACCCGACATGGTGGCACCAGTTCCTGTGCAAGGACCCACTGTGAAGCCAATCATGCTGTCTTCCCCAAACACATCACAACCGGCTGGCATCATATCATATAAGACCTTGGCACCTATGCCATAACCACCTAAAAACAGTTCGGTCATTTCCCTTGATAATTCTTTTTCCTCCACACTATTGGTGGAAAGGTTAATAAAAAGCATTTTCCCCGCGTAACCATATATTTTCTCCATATTGTTCCCTTTCATAAAGTTATTCCCCTATGTCTTTAAGTTATAGTTGATTATTCTTTTATTTATTTCCGAATTTAGATCTTTTAAGTTTTCCTATTTACTTCATCTTTTAAGCTTCATGCTTGCGAGCCTTTATTTGTGACTCAACAATTTAGAAAACTCGATTGTCAATTTAAAACCAGTCCGTTGAGTCAGAATCCGGTTGATTATTTTTAAGGGTAGGATTGGGCTTGTTTTGATCGAGAATCATAATCAAAGCAATTAGTGAAGCTAAGGTTAAGCCGGCCATGGCAAAGAGTCCCAGTTCACTAGAAATTTGATTGAGACCAATTAGTGGTTTGGCAGCAAATTCTGACAAGCTTTGGATAAAATCAGCAATCCTTCGATCAGATACTTCACCGATGAATAACTCTACCAGTGACGTAGTCAACCAATAAACTCCAGTGACAAGTAATGGCAACCACTGTCTAGTGCGAACACAAAGAACAACGACGACCAACCACAAGAGAATAAACCCAGATGATAAAATGAGTCCAAGGGTTCCTTCCGATCCCATGCCCTTTAAAAGAAAGAATCCAGCCACTGTCAATATAATAAATCCAACCAATAAGGGAAGACTTTTCCCCCATTCTGTTTTGATCGATTTTTTTTGTTTGAGTTCGTTTTTAGCCATAGCAAACTCCTTTCGCTATTATAGCTGTTCAATTGATATTTCTTTCATTTCGTCCATTTATTCAATTCAATTATACCAAATGAATAGGTCTAATGCTAAAACTAAAGGAGTTTTACTCTGCTCTGGTTTTCAAAAATAAATCATTCTAGAATTGTCACCCCGGCATACAGAACTAGTTGACAATAAAGAGGCCTTGAATTAATATCCTTATAGGTGATGAAATGAGCAAAGAAAAAGTATTGAATAGTTTGAGAAACTCAAATGATTTTGTATCTGGACAAACATTAGCGGATCAACTTGGCGTATCCCGTAATACCATCTGGAAATACGTGAAAGCCTTAGTCGATGATGGCTACAAGATTAAATCTGTAACTAATCGTGGTTATCGTATAGAGGAAATAACCCAACAATTAAATGAAACTGAAATTCTTCGGCAGACCCCTCTTTTGCCCGAACAATTAAAAGTCTTTAAATCCTTATCCAGTACCAATGATTGGATCAAGGAACATCAGGAAAACCTAGCACCTGGTACTGTGGTTATAACTAGCCACCAAACCAGTGGACGAGGTCGACAAGGTCGAAGCTTTCACTCCCCAGCGGATCAAGGCATTTATTTTAGTCTGCTTTATAAAGGCGACACAATTCCTCGGTTTGATTTTGTAACCATTACTGCTGCCTTAGCTGTGACAACAGTTCTGGAGGAGTTAGGTTTTTCACCAGCTATAAAATGGGTGAATGATATTTACCTTGATAAGCACAAGGTGTGTGGAATTTTGACAGAAGGTGAGCTTGAGCTAGAAACCGGTCAGATGAAATACTTGGTTTTAGGTATTGGGATCAATGTAAATAATGAATCCTTCCCAGCTGAACTTAGTAAGGTGGCCACCTCATTACGACTGGCTGGAGGACATCCTTTTGATTTAAATGAGTTGGCTGCCAAACTGATTGACGAAGTCACGCAGTGGATGAGCTTATTACTACCCAAAGGGAATAATGTAGATTCTGCACAGGCTGTAGATGGGATTATAAAGGCTTTTAACCAGCGCTTATACCTTAAGGGGGAATTAGTCACCTTGATTGCTGGAAGCGGCCTAAGGGTCACCGGCGAGCTTATAGGTACGGATGAGAAAGGGCATATCCTTTTAGACACCCCAGAGGGTCTCCGCTCCTTTCCCTATGGCGAATATCGCCTTTCGGTAGACCCCTAGTGGCCTAATATTTTAGATTCCAGCCCCTTCCCTTGAAGCCACTGAGTGAGAACCTCTAAACTAGTTACTAATACCCCATTGCTTTAACTATTTTTTTAGTTAAAGCAATGAGTTTAGGCAATAGCTTTAGATTGTTAAACCATTGAGACAACAAAAATAATCCAACAAATAATCCAACAAAAAGAAACAAATCAAAGATAACCAAAAATATCATTGAAAAATAAGACCTTAAAATTAGTTTTATGACAGGAGATGACATGGATCAATCATTAAAACCCCGTGGTGCTGCCTTAGATGCTGCTCTTATTCCGATGTTTACAGCCCTTATTGCAATTGGGGCCTTTATTCGAATCCCGGTGGGTCTCGTGCCGGTTAGTTTACAAACCTTATTTGTAATTTTAGCGGGAATAATGTTAGGACCTCGCCGGGGAGCTTACGCTGTCCTTTTATATGTTTTCCTAGGTCTTGCGGGTTTGCCTGTGTTTACGGCTGGAGGCGGGCCACAGTACGTTCTCCACCCTACCTTTGGATATCTTTTAGGTATGGTACCAGCGGCATATATTGCTGGGAGTTTCGCCCAGCGCTCTCGGCGACGCAACACTAAGTTACTTTTTCTTGGAGCCGTCTTGGCTCTACTGTCAATTTATAGCTTAGGTCTTCTTTGGCTTTATCTGATTAGAAATCTATATATGGGTTCAAATACACCATTTTTAATCTTGCTGCAAACCGGTGTATTGATTTTCTTACCCTCGGACTTATTTTTCTGTTTAACTGCTGCCTTTGCTGGCAAACGGTTGGGACCCATGGTGAATCGCTTAAACTAAAATAGCTGAAAGACTGTGAATCATAAACCAAATCGAATAAAAACCGAGTTCTTGTTGTTTGAAACGATAAGGACTCGGTTTTTATTGTTATAAGTATCCTTTTTAAAAATTACTGAGAGACATCATCCACTTGATGGCGGGAAATTACCATGGGACCCTCTGGTGTTAAGAGAGTCAGGGTGGATTTTTTGAAGGACTCAATAATGCCGGTTACTTGAAGTTTCGGTTCATTGGGCCGTAAAATCTCCAGGGTAATGGGCAGACTTTCTTGTTTAGACTTTTGAATTAAACGATCCCAGACTTCATATTCCGCTTCGCTATGGTAGCGGACCGTTGTTTCACAAAGTTCGAGGATTTCATCTTGGCGCATGCGCTCATTGTGATCTGATAAAAGCATCCCCTGCCACTTCAGCATGCAGCGATCCGGATAGATCATGTCTTGAGGCTGACAGGATCGCGGCTTTTTCCACATGTTACTTCACCTCGCTTATTCCAGTATGACCGCCTACTTTTTGGCTTCGATCAAAGAAGGTGGAGCCTTCCGTTAGACTGTGGCCTTTAAAGACGGCTGTTTTTCCGAAACGGTCTCGAATTTCATCAATGACGTGATCGACGGCTCGGTTATTATTGCCCATATAATCGAAAATCGATAGTTGTTGACCACTATCTTCCACCAGATCGTTGAGGGAAATATTAAATTGACGAACCGGCTCCCCTTCCCAATGGCGAAGAAAGATGCTGTGGAAGAGTTCGCGAATGGATGCCGTTTCATTACTAGCAACTTTAAGTCGTTTGGTCACGTGAATGCCTGGATGATTTACTGTCGAGGAATAGCCACAATAAAAGCCGATGCCGGTACAAAGACGACGATTACGCCGCAGGCGCATGGTTACCTCATCGATCATTTCATCCATAATGGTTAATATTTCTTCTTTTACAAAGTAATCTCGCATCAAGACTTGGCCTTTTGAATAGCTTTTACTTTTCTGACCAACCGGCTGAGAAATGACACTATAGTCCACCCCATTGGCATGATAGTACTGTTGCAATCCCATAATGCCAAACTTGTCGTGGAGAACGTCTGGGTCAAAGTGAGCTAGGGTGTAGATGGAGCGGATTCCCAGCTTATGGAAACGTCGCTCCCAGCCCTTGGAAATTCCCCAAAAATCCCGTAAGTTTGGAATCTTCCAAACCGTTTCAGGGACTCGTTCATAGGACCAGTAGGCAATTTGACTTTTCTTTTTTTTAGACTCATTGTCTAAGGCTAACTTAGCGAGGAGCGGATTATCACCAATGCCAATGGTGACATTAAGACCCACTTCTCGTTTGATTTGATCACGAAGACGTACGGCTGCTCGACCTGGATCGCCAAAGAAATGAACGGTAGAGGTAATATCTAAAAAAGACTCATCAATGGAATACACCAAGATATCCTCATCGGCTGCATATTGCTGAAAGATATCATTGATTTGTCGATTAACCTCTAGGTAAAGTGACATGGAAGGATTAACCACCATTAATTTAGGATCATTTGGAATTTCAAATTTTCGGTTTCCTGTTTTAATATTATATTCAGACTTTACCTTGGGCGAAGATGCTAGCACCACGGCGCCAGGACGCGCCAAATCCGATACCACGATGATGTGGGCTTCTAGGGGATCGATATTTCGACGTACGGCTTCCACAGAAGCAAAAAAAGATTTGACATCAACGCATAATATATAGCGTAAAGGCATTTTGTTATAATTAATGTTTCCCATTTTGCACCACCTATAGAACGTTTGTTCGATAACTATATAATAGCATAAGCGTGGCAAAAATGAAGGGCTAATTCAAGCACTTGCTTAAATTAGCCCATTTTTAATTCTTCTTTTTTTTTATATTCTCTTGTCTGTTTGTTACTATTTGATCAGTTTCTTTAAACCGTAAACAAAATGAACGTCTTGAATATAAATGACACCAGTGGTTGGATCGATACCGGCGCTATTAATGAGTGCATCCATGATAGCTGGTGCTGTTTCTTTTGAAGCGATTACTAAAACAATCTCATCATTTCCTTCGGTTCCTTTGGAAAATAGACTGGCATCTGGATTAATATCGGCTTCATTTTCAAGAATGGTACCACCGGTAGCTCCTGCGGATCTGGCTGCATTCATAACCGTTTCAGCACTACCGTGACGAATAATGGCGGTAATGACTTGAACATCAGATGCTTCATGGTTCTTCTGTCTCACATGGGATAAACCGGGAGCATACACATCGTTCACGTTCACTGAGTAAGCAATTCCACGGCCGGGTTTACCGAATCCAAAATGTTCTGCAATTTCTTTTAGGAAAATTTCAGCAAGGTCGGTGGAAGCAATCAGTGAAACAAAGTCTCTTCCTAACCCTTTTTCTTTCAGTTCTTTTAATAATTCTTTGTTAGCGGTACCCAAACCTTTTGAAATCGTTCCGTTGGCGATTCCCTTTTGTTTAGCAAGCTTAAGAACTTCCTCACCTTGTCCTTTGGGAACAATGATCGTCATGTGATCTAATTCGAGTTTTTTTGGCATACTACACCTCATTTAATGTATTATTTCGTTTGATATTTTTTATATAACCTTATTATAACATACAGCTCAAGATAGAAAACCTGCTCTAGAATAAATCAGCAGGCTGATATCTTGCAGGTGCAAGGCCCTTTAGAGGATGCTTTTGTGACAGGTCTCCAGAGGAGATGATGGGTTAATACATACCGATCGGCTCGAGATGGATTCCTTGTGAATCTTCATCATGGATTAAATCCGTATAAGGTGTGCCCTCTTTCAATAGGTTCTCCTGGAAAAAAGCACACACGACCTCAGCGATCAAAGTATGAGCTTCTTCAATGGGGATCAACGTTGGATAATATTTATCAGGAACCAATCGGAACCAGTCACAGAAGGTCATATGGACCGTCTTATCCATATAGATAAAGTTTTTAAATCGACCGTTCACGTATTGATAAAGCTGGCGAACATCGACTTCCTCGTTTAAAGCCTGTTCATGTTCACGAAGAATGATTTCTTTGAACTTTTCTCCCGAGCGTCCTTTTGATTTTTCGATGCGGTAGCGAATGCGATGGCCATACCCCGTGGAGTCACGCCTAAAATTAAGCAGCGGTTTATCCACACTAACTCCTTGTTTCAAATCCTCTTCCACATCGATGTATTGTAAGGCTGCATCTAAGAGGACGCCAGCCTTTACCAAGGGATGAGGCAGCGTCTTTAAAACCGTCATGCCACCTAAGGAGTGGCCGGCCAAACCAACTAAGTTTAAATCAAGTAATCCAGCGAAGGAGTCCTCTTTATTTAAGCGGTCCAAATAGTCGACAACAAACCACATGTCATGCCCTCTTGCTTCGATTTGGGCTGTTCTTTGTTCATAGGATGACTCAGCCAAGAGTCCTTCTTTTTGGAGCACTTCTTCTCCATCTGGTAATAAGGTAAGATCCGTATCATAAAGATGCCCCGTTGTCACAACTACATAGCCAGCTTCTACTAACGGTTCAATTAAAAAGAGATAAAAATCTCGATCCGCCTCCAAGCCATGGGAAAAAACAATGACGGGGCGAGCTTTGCTTAAGTCTGGTGTGGCATTATTTAAAAATGAGGTGGTTAAGCTTTTTAAATGCTTGACTCGTTCATCCTTGCCTTCCCCATAAATTTTAACTAAGAGCTCTTCTTTTGGTGCATACAAATCCTCATATAAAGAGGAACCCTCTTGCTTGGTGGGATAAAAAATACTAATGGGAATTCGCCGAGTCTCTTCCCCAGAATAGAAATCTTGTCGTGATTTATCGACTAATAATTTAACTTGTCTACCAATACCCAAAATATACCTCCTAATGGATTGTCTTGTTATAGGCTCTGAAATCGCCTCTCGTCTACTTGATATTATCTCACAAGCTGGGCTTAAAGGATCAATCTTCCCTGAAAGTTTAAAAAGTTTTTGTCGCGAAACATTTAAAGGTTAAAATCTGTTATTCTAGAGATGAGGTGGTACAATGACAAAATATAATATTAAACAGGAGCATGAAACCAACTACCCACCGCGGCTAGATGAGTTTAACTCCTATCTTTTAACCATAAAAGGAAAAAGCCCTGGAACGGTGAAAGCATATACCTATGACCTGGTTGTTTTCCTGCGCTTTCTGTTAGTTTATAAAGGCGAAGTGGATGAAGAGGTCGACTTTGATAGCATTGACCTATCAAAGATTAACGATGACTTTTTTCGAAGCATTACCCTGCCTAATCTTTATGCTTTCTTATCTTTTTTAGAAAAACAGCGGGATAATTCAG
This sequence comes from Clostridium sp., assembly GCA_012511315.1. Classification (GTDB taxonomy): domain Bacteria; phylum Bacillota; class Clostridia; order Clostridiales; family Clostridiaceae; genus JG1575. The sequence goes on along the minus strand of JAAZGI010000204.1, from coordinate 837 downwards.
CTTCAGCTCGAGCACGAAAGGTGGCCTCCCTTAAAACTTTTTTTAAATATCTCCATGGCAAAGCCCGAATCATTGATCAAGATCCAACCACGGAACTTGAATCGCCAAGGATTCGCAAACGCAACCCTGTGTATTTGAGCTTGGATGAATCAGTCCGTTTACTCCAATCCATGGATCGAACCCACATCGATTATTATCGTGACTATTGCATGCTCACCCTATTCCTAAATTGCGGTCTTAGAATTTCTGAATTAATCTCCATTAAGCGCTCAATGCTTCGTGAAGATACCCTTCGGATCATTGGTAAAGGCAACAAAGAACGAACCGTTTATTTAAATAAAGCCTGCCTAGCAGCCATTGAGAATCATTTAAAGACCATTAATTTAGACGGAGTGTTACCAGAATATAAAGAATTTTTGTTTTTATCCAACCACAAACGGCCCATAAGTAAACGAACGGTGGAGCGACTGGTGAAAAAACACATTACCAATGCTGGAATTATTGGAGATCAATACACTCCCCATAAACTCCGCCATACGGCAGCCACTCTGATGTATAAGCATGGCAACGTGGATCTTCGTTCCCTACAAATGATTTTAGGCCACGAAAATCTTTCAACCACTCAAATCTATACCCATGTCGACGATGAAAAACTCCGGGATTCTGCTGAGTCCAATCCCCTTCGAGATATTGATAAGTGGTCGGATTTAAGTAAAGATGATTAGAGCAGCGAATCCTGAAGATGAGTAAAAAACCAACCCTGGAAATGAATAGTCGAACATATCAAGTAAAGAATGATCTATAACGAGCTAATATTTAGAAGCCAAATCCTTTTTT
>JAAZGI010000203.1 GCA_012511315.1 Clostridium sp. | reverse complement strand
TGCTAGTAGTTCTCGGTCACTGGCGTGACCATCATGGTAGTAGGTTGTAAATAGCTTTAAGCCTACTGCATCAGCTTGGTTTTTAGACTGAAGGTACATAACCCAGTCCCTTAACCCATCAAGATTTTTTAATAATTCCTTTACTTTGGCAGCCAGACGCTGGAAGTAATTCCCTTCATAAGGCGCTAATTCTGCTTCATGGAAATCTGTCAATACAAGGAACGCTTGAAGGTTTTCTCCCTGACTCTTTAAGTCGTTTTGATAGACTAAAAGTCGATCTGCAATTTGGTCTCTTTTCATCATTTGAGCAATTAGCTTTAAACGGTTGGGATCTTGAACTTGACTTAAGACCTTCTGTCCTTTTTCTACCACCTGTCTTAACTTTTCGACATCTTCCAGCTCATCCTTGGCTAAAAAGTCTTTGACCTGAGCTTCGCTTTGACGAAGAAGATCTTGTTGATTTTGAAATTCTCTTAGTAACTTTAAATGATTTAGAATTTCAGTTTTATCAATAACACCTGTTTTGGTGTATAAAATCAATTCCTTTTCTACAGGGTTTTTTCTGAAAATTTTAGCTACCGCTGGCTTGCTCTCAAATAAATTAAAGTCTCGTTCTAATCGCTCTGGGTCAGCATTTAGAAATTCTTGAGAATAATGTTTTAGAACATCTTTCTTAGCCCCCAGGGTCCTATTTGTTTGCTTTAAATAATTTTTAGTTTTCAGTTGTTTTTCAAAAAAGTCATCCTCTAACATAGCTGGAGCCACTTGATACAAGTTTAGTACAGCAGCTATTTCAATCGCTAGCTTTTCAGCCTCCTGAAAGGTTGTAGGTGACAAGAAAATATCACCTGCTAATAAATCTTCCAAGGAGTTTTGAAGACTACTTAAATCTAAATCAGCCTGTTTTGCAATTTCATCTTTAAGCAAGGGACGGTATTCCGTTAAACCTATGCCTCGCAGAGGATGTCCGTAAGGTCCCCCTGTGTGGCTTCCCATTCCCTTTAGATTCTTTAAAGCGGCTTTTTGTTCCTCAAAATAGCCACTTTTAAAAGTGGAATCTAGGTCTAGGTATTTAGGATAATCTTTCACCTTAGAGTATTCAGCAATTAAATCATAGATGGAATAGCCTGACTCATCCACGCCATGAAGCCGTTTTACCAGACCATTTAATTCCGCCTTCCTTCGACGAACAGCTTCCTTTTCTTTTTCAAAAGATGTATTTTTAGGAATACGTTGGATTTTCATGGACTGTTCCAGTTGATCTAGCACAGCTTTTTTTCGTGATTTATTAGAGTGGAGTTCCAAACAAAATGCCCCGATTCCAATGGCTTTTAATCGCCGTTCCACCACCTCTAATGCGGCCATTTTTTGAGCAACAAATAAAACTCTTTGATCGTTCAGCAGGGCATTGGCAATAATATTTGTAATTGTTTGGCTTTTCCCTGTACCTGGAGGACCATGTAGAACAAAAGACTTTCCCTCTGTGGCAGCCAAAACGGCTAAGGATTGACTGGCATCTGAGCTCATGGGATAAATAATGTCAGCATTTTTTTCCACGTCATCAATGAAATCTTCTGTTAGTTCAATGGGCTCCATTGGTTCCAAGAGTTCTCCTGCCATTAACGAGCCTACCAGCTTATTTTTTGAAAACTCTTCCAAATTATCTTTTAAGTCACGCCACATAATGAATCGTGAAAAGGAAAATAAACCTAAGTGAACCGTTTCATGG
>JAAZGI010000202.1 GCA_012511315.1 Clostridium sp. | reverse complement strand
GCATTAATTGTAATTACTGCCATTGTAGGCATCTTAAGCTATTCGGGCGTATTCGGACTTAAATTTGGCGATTATCGTTTTAAAACATTTGGCGAGCAAATTGTTAAAGGCCTTGATCTTCAAGGTGGAACTTCCGTGTTACTAGAAGTTCAGGCACCTAATCTTGACTCTGCTGGTTTAGATCGTGTTCGTTCACTGATTAACTTGCGTGTAGATGCCACAGGTGCTGTGGACCCTACGATTACAACAGAGGGTACCAATCGGATTCGAGTGGATATACCTGGGAAATATCAGTCTGCTAATATCGTGGAGCAACTAAGTAAAACAGGAATTTTAACATTCAAAGATTCTGAGGGAAAAGTTGTCTTGGAAGGAAAAGATATTCAAGAGGCAAGCCCAGGTTACGATGATTTCGGCCGAATGGTCGTTAATCTTAAAATGAAAGACACGGGTGTAAGCAAATTTGCTGATGCAACTTCTGCTAACATTGGGAAGAGTATCTCTATTAACATGGATGATGAAATGCTTTCAAATCCAGTGGTTAATGAGGCCATTAAAAATGGATCCGCACAAATCAGTGGTAGTTTCACAGAAGAGGAAGCTAAAATGCTGGCGGCCATGATCAATAATGGAGCCCTTCCATACCCAGTGAAGACTTTGTCGGTTCAGGAAGTGGGTGCAACTCTTGGTTCCTCAGTTCTTCCCAATGTCAAAACTGCCGGTTTGATAGGAATATTAGCGATTTTCTTAATCATGGTTTGGTTTTACCGTGTTCCTGGAATCCTTGCATCCTTGGCCCTTGTTACTTTCTGTCTGGGACTGGTTTATATTACCGCTGGACTTGGAATTTCAATGTCTTTAGCCGGAATTGCAGGTTTCCTCTTATCCATCGGTATGGCGGTTGATGCCAACGTGCTGATCTTTGAGCGAATCAAAGAAGAGATGCAAACAGGCCAAGAGATTAAGCGGTCCATTCAGCTTGGTTTCCGTCAAGCTATGAGCTCCATTTTGGATGCTAATATTACAACCTTAATTGCAGGATTTATCCTTTACTACTTTGGAGCGGGTTCAGTACGCGGATTCTCCCTAAACTTAGTAATTGGTGTACTCTTATCCATGTTTACGGCGATTGTAATTACCCGTACTCTGGTTACACTAGCATATAAAGCTGGATTGCTTAATTCCAAGAAAGCTTTTGGTGTCAAGGAAAAAGATACATTATTCCGCTATTCTTTCTTTAAAAACCGTAAGATTTTCTTTGCGGCTTCCGCCATCGTGATTGGTGCCGGTCTTTTAGTAGGAGTTGTTAGAGGCCCCAATGTCGGCATTGACTTTGCTGGTGGAACTCAAGTTACACTAAGCTTTAAAGAAGCCGTTAATAAAGCTGAAGTGGATGAAATTCTTAACAAATACGATGATGCTATGACCACTCAGGTTATCGGTGGCACGAAGCTTGAAGCTAGAAGTCAGTTCCTAACTACAGAAACCTTTAATGATGCCATTACTGAACTGGAAGAAAAGTATCAACCCGGTGATAACTTTGTTGAGTCCATCAATGAGATTGGCGCAACCATAGGATCAGAACAAAGCAATAAGGCTATTTTAGCTTCAGTCTTGTCTGTCCTAGCCATTCTTGGATATGTAGCAATTCGATTTAATTTTTCACTGGGAGTGGGAGCTGTTGTTGCTTTAGTGCATGACGTTCTCTTTACCTTATCCATGTACTTCCTCTTCCGGATTCCCATTAACTCACCATTTATTGCGGCAATTCTGACCATCATTGGTTATTCCATCAATGATACGGTTGTTATCTTTGACCGAATTCGTGAGAATGTGAAG
>JAAZGI010000201.1 GCA_012511315.1 Clostridium sp. | reverse complement strand
CCGTCAAGCAGAAGATCCGGAAGAAATCCTTAGCATTTTGAAAAAAGAATGGCAGGAAAAGGAAAAAGAATCCCAAGCCTTGAAAGTACAACTGGATTTGTTGCGCACAAAAGCAAATAATCTCTTTCTACAAATAAACGAGGGCAAACAGATCAATGCCGATTTAGAAGAAAAAGCCTCTTTAGCTGAACAAATCAAACAGGCAGAAAAAGAGGAACAAGGCTACAAAGACGATTTAAAACGATCCCTTCAACTAAATAGCATTCGCCCTATAAAGGTTTCGCGAGATCTCATCATCAAGAATAAAATAACCCACGAAACCTTAACGGCCCAGGGAGCCCAGTTGACAACTAACTTAAAAGAATCTCAAGACCACTTTGCAAGGGCTAGTAAAGAGCAAGAGCTCAATCCAAAACGGCAGTTAAGGGTCACGGAAATTACTTCTGAAATTGAAAAAATAAACAAAAACTTAGAAGACCTTGAGCTCTTAAACACCATTCAAGAAAAATTTTCAAAAGCAGAAGCTAAGGTTTACGAGCTGAAAACTAAAGTCGAAGAACATAAACATTGGATTCAGCGACGAGACGTACTGGGCAAAGAGTTTGAAGATTTGTCGAAGGAAGAACTCTTAATAACTCAAACTATGAATGATTTAAGGGATCAATATCTAGCCTTAAAGGAGACCCAAAAACAAGCGACAACTTGGCAAAAACTTCAAAAAGAACAAACGGAAAGTGAAAAACAGTTAAAAGAGTGCCAGGACCATATGAAAGACTTAGAAAAAGAGTCTGGAATAGCTCAAAATCACTATGAGTCCCTGCGAGCTGAATTCCAAAAGCAAGGCTTGGCCCAATATGCTCATAGTCTAGTGAAGGGGGAAGCTTGTCCACTGTGCGGAAGCCTGGATCATCCAGCGCCTTTTGCTGAAAACCCCGATTTGGATCAGGCTGTTGTAACCCAAGCTGAACGATCCTACCGAAAGCTTTCAGAGACGCTAGTAAAAGAAAGCAACAATGAAGATCACTTTAAAAAGGAAATTCAAAATATCTCATTAGAATTAAAACAGCTTGAAGAAGACATTAGCCTCCATGTCCTTCAGGCGGACATAGTAGGGCTCCAAGATCAATTAAAAAAACTTGAAGAGGCTGGTTTAAAGCAGCGAAAAGAACTAAACGGAGTAAAAACCAAGAAAAATGAGTTGGAAGCGCAAAGGAACACGGCAGCAGCCAATAGTGACAAGCTAGCTGGAGCTGCCCAAGCGCATGATCAGGCTAAAGAAGAGTTAACAGGCTTTAAAGTTCGCCTAGAAGACCTTAAAAAGGCGACGGAAGATATGAATGGCAAAGAGCTTATAGCTGATCTTAAAAAGCGTCAACAAGAACGAGCAGAGCTCAATGAAACCATTCAAAAGGTTCAAGTCCGTTTTCAACAAGCTGACCAATTAGTCACCAAGCAAAGCTCGACCTTGGAATCCTTGACCAAGCAAATCAAGGATCTGTCTGAGGACATTATTCGCCAGGAAGCCAGCTTCAATGAAGAATTAAAAGAGCTGGATCTTAGTTTTGACGAATACCAGGATTTAGAGAAAGATTTAAAGTTTGAGAAACAGTTAAAAGATGAGGCAGAACAATTTTTCAAACAGTTAGAAGCCAACCGTGCTCGTTTTGAAATGATGAAGAGTAAACTAAGAGATAAAACAGCCATCAACTTAGCAAAACTTGAAGAAGACGTAAAGGAATTAAAGAGCCAAGAAAACCAAGTAGCCAAAGAAAGTGAAAACTGTATTCGTAAAGAAACAGGTTTGAAAAACGCAGTTGCTAAGACGACTACTGCCTTAAGCAAATACAATGAATGGGAAGGCAAACGAGTAGTTGCCAGTCGCTTAGATTTAACCACCGGTAAGGGAACTACCTTTGAAAACTACGTATTAGGCTACTATCTTGATGGCGTCTTGATTAATGCAAACCAGCGTCTAAGGAAAATGACATCCGATCGCTTCCACCTTATTCGCGAGGCCGAAGATAGCGGCGACCGCAGAGCCATTGAAGGATTAAACTTAAATGTGTTTGACACCTATTCGAATACTCAACGGGATGTTAAAACCCTATCTGGTGGAGAAGGCTTTAAAGCCTCCTTGGCATTAGCCCTAGGCTTATCTGACTTTATCCAAGAAAATAAGGCAGGCAT
>JAAZGI010000200.1 GCA_012511315.1 Clostridium sp. | reverse complement strand
GCTTCTTTTTCTTTTTCAAAGGATGTGTTTTTAGGAATACGTTGGATTTTTATGGACTGTTCCAATTGATCTAACACGGCTTTTTTTCGTGACTTATTCGAGTGGAGCTCCAAACAAAATGCATTGATCCCAATGGTTTTTAATCGTCGTTCCACTACCTCTAAGGCAGCCATTTTTTGAGCAACAAATAAAACTCTTTGATCTTTAAGCAAGGCATTGGCAATAATGTTTGTAATCGTTTGGCTTTTTCCTGTACCTGGAGGACCATGTAGAACAAAAGACTTTCCTTTTGCTGCTGCCAAAACGGCTAAGGATTGACTGGCATCGGAGCTCATGGGATAAATAATATCAGTACTTCCTTCCACATCATCAATAAAATCTTCTGTTAGTTCAATGGGCTCCATTGGTTCTATGAGTTCGCCTGCCATCAAAGAACGCACCAATTTATTTTTGGAAAACTCGTCCATATTGTCTTTTAAATCACGCCACATAATGAATCGTGAAAAGGAAAACAAACCTAAATGAACCGTTTCATGGACATCCCACTTTTTTTCCTGAAGAACTGCACTTCGTACTTGGCTAAACACTTTTAAAACATCAATTTCTCCATCTTTTATAGGTAAGGGATCTAACCCATTTAAGCTAATGCCAAACTCATTTTTCAGCATTTCAGTCAAGGTTATATTAAAGTGCCCTTCCTCCTCTCGAGCTTTTAAAAGAAGACCCGATAAGTAGCCTTTATCTACAATATCGACTGGAATCAAGATCAAAGGAGCTTGCCGAAGAGTGTCAGGGTCTTGGCGAGAGTACCACATCAAGTTTCCGATTCCTAAATATAAGGAGTTGGCTCCAGTTTCTTCCAACGATGAGCGAGCCCCTTTTACAAACTTATCGCCAAGCTGATCTAAACTCTTATCATCTAAATTCGTCCGAATTCGATTTGAGTGATATTCTTGCTCTGCCAGTTCGTAAAGAATCTTTGAACCAGTTTCATTTCTCTGAGTCAATATATGCCCCCAATCTTCTGGTTGATGCATGATATTAAACTCTTGTCCAGACATTAGATCTTTTAAAAATAATTCCAAATTATGGACAGTGAGTGACATGCCTGTCTTATCCGGATGATGGTTAATTAATCTATTACGCAAAGATAAGTCCAAAAGCTTTCTTTCCCAAACCTTCTGCTTAGATATTTGCGTTTGCGAATGCTCTTCGCCTTCCTCTACAACTGACAATTCCTTGGGTAAAACGGCTCCTTCTAGTTGGTTAACTTCTGGTCGAGCCAAGATGAATTTTCCCGCTTCTATTACCCGAACTGGCAGTGGCTTAATACCGACCAAACGAGCTCGTTTTAAATCCAAAGACAAAATAAAGTTAGATGGATCTTCTAGTTTTTGACTGCCGACGACCATTGCCTGATTAAAATTCATTCCCTTTTGAGTCACTAATAGTGGATCAAAAACGCAAATCTGATTCATCCCTCGAGCCATCCGCTTGCTGATCGAAGAGCTATCATAGTTAACCATTTCTGGATACACTTCATCCTTTAGCCAAACTCCGACAGTGCAATGATTCTCAAGGAGAATTATTAATGGGTTTAGACCCGAAGATTCCAATAACCCTGCAAAGAGCAATGCAAGGTCCAAATCGTCACCATAGCCCTTCTCCAGCACTTCATCCGCCAATCGAATACGCTTACCCATGGACAAATAATCCTTTGAGGGGGCAATATAATTAACTTTTGCCTCTGCCACTGATGAGTACAACGCAGAAATCTGTTTTAAGACATAGTTGGGGTCATGCGCTTCATATCCTTTGATAGCTGCCTCTCCTACCAATTCTTTTAATAGTTCGCCTGAACGGACTAATAGATTCTTTATAACCGGGTGATTAGGAACTGAAAAAGCAGCTAGAAGTTCCGGCATTTCTTCGTACCCACACCAGGCGTCATATGGTAGAACGGTTAAAAGATGGACTTCTTCCACTTGAAATTCTCCAGCCTTTAGCTGTAGCTTCATTTCTACAGGTTGCTTTTCAGTCAAGCTCAGGATAAACTCTGCATCAATAACCCCGTCAAAGGATCCCACGTCGACACTTTTTTTAGAAGGTAGTCGCGGTATTTCGATGGTCTGTGACTTTATAACTTCAGGGACGAAAGAAATCGTTAACTCAGCCTGATCAAGATCTTTCTCAAAGTGATTTTCAAGAGTAAGCCGTCGTATTATTTCCATAGAGTTCGTATAGCCTGCATAGTTGACCTGAGTCATTGCCTCCAAGCTGAACCGAATCATTTCATTCATTGTTATAACCTCTTTTTCATAGATTAATTTTATTATACCTCAGTAAAGCAACTTGACGGTAGATGGCCTTAGCTATCCTTTTAGAGCATCTCTTGCTAAAATCCTTTATTCTCATCCCTACCAATTTTAAAATGATCCAGAATGGATACTGATTCATAATGCCATTCTAAAAATAAACAGTCCGAAAAAGAGTTTTTTGCTCTTTTTCGGACTAAATAGAATATTATTGTAAACATGTTAAAAATCAATGTTATTCAAAGTAACTTGGCGTTAATACTTCATCTACTTCGATTTTACGGTGGTCTGATTCGTAGCGCTGATCATTGATACTTAGCATGACGCCATCTACTTGATAGATGTTACATAGTGTATCTACCAACGATTGAATTCGCACATTTTCTAAATCAGGCGTCTGATTAACCGATGAAATAAATGCTGCATTAAGGTCCACTCGTACTGTATTAGGTTCCGTTAGAATATACTG
>JAAZGI010000199.1 GCA_012511315.1 Clostridium sp. | reverse complement strand
TACCAGTCATGCCTTTTTTAGATTCACTCAAAGAAAACACCATTCGAGGGAATCTATATGTCCCAGTGGTTGGAGGCAATACAGCCACCACAGAGTATGAATTCTTAACAGGGGATTCCATGGCTTTTCTCCCATCGGATAGTGTTGCCTATCAGCAATTTATTCAAACGGAAAACCCAAGCTTACCCACTACCTTGAAAGAATCAGGCTATCGCACCTTAGCCATGCATCCTTACGGTGAGAAGGGGTGGAATCGCGATCAAGTTTATCCGCTCTTAGGATTTGATGAGATGTTCTTTTTAAATGATTTTAAACATCAAGCCAAGATTCGCAAATATGTTAGTGATCATTCGGTTTACCAGGAAATGATTGATTTATTTGAGCAGAAAAAAGCAGAGGAACGGTTATTTTATTTTACAGTCACCATGCAAAACCATGGGGGTTATAGTACACCTTTAGGAAATTTCCGACCCTCAGTCTCTGTTGTTTCTCCTGATGACGGATACGATCTAACAACCATGGAAATATATTTATCCTTGATGAGAGAAAGTGATAGTGCCCTCAAGAGTTTGATCAAATACTTTAATGAAATTGATGAAAAAACAATTATATTATTTTTCGGTGATCACCAGCCCCATGACTACGCGATAAGAAGCTTGTTAGAACAAAATGGCTATGGCTTCACGAAAGAAGAAATGGATCAAAACAGAAGGATAGTACCCTATGTATTGTGGGCCAACTATCCCATTGAAGAACAAGAGGAATTAGATATTAGTGCAAACTTTTTGTCTTCCCTCTTGATGGAAACAGCTGGGTTGGAACAAAGCCCTTATGGCTATTTCTTATCCAACCTTCGCAAAACGATTCCAGTGATGACACCGAATTATTATAGTGACCATAACCAGCGATATGGGTATGCTGAAGCATCTAAAGAACACAAATTGCTATTTAATGAATATGAGATGTTGCAATATAACCGATTATTTGAAACAGCTCGACGTGTCGATCGTTTATTTTATCCTGCCAAACCCAAAATAGGACTGGGTAAAGAATAAGAGGTAAAAATGATTTAGTCATTGTAGGAACAAGCAAACTAGGGTTAGTCTTATAAGGATGGAGATCAGCAAATTTTGCTGACTATATATGAGCTCCAACTTGCCTGGCTCTTATAAGCTGACTAATTAATATGGTAAAGGTTAGACAAAAGAGATTCACTAGATTTCTTTTGTCTTTCTTAATAAATTTCATAAACAGTCGATAGCAAAAGGATCGTCCGATTTTTATAAAAAAACTAGATGATTAGAAAACTATAAAACATATCGATAAAGCAATAAAGCTTTAAAATAAACAAAATAAAGAAAGAAACACAAGTAAAAAGATTTTGAAATCAGACAAAAAGTAAATTTTGAACTTGAAATTTTGCGACTTATTATTTATTTTTCAAGGAGAGAATATGAATAAAATGACAAGATCCATGCTCATCTTTCATTTAATTACAATGCTGCAAAGTATTGCTAACAATATGGCCCACCCAGTAACACCTGCTTTTATCCACAGCTTGGAATTAAGTGATTCGATGTTTGGCATCGCTTATGCCAGTATGTCTCTTGGAATCTTTTTGTTTTCGCTATTTTGGGGAGAACTATCATCAAGGATTAAGAAATCAACTATATTATTGATTACTTTGCTAGGCTATGGCTTTGCCCAATATTTATTTATGACATCTCTAACCGAAATTCAAATTATTTCAGCCAGAGTACTGGCAGGCTTTTTTACAGGGGGTTTTCAAGTTGCACAACTAAACTACTTGGTGAGTCAAAACAAGGCCAGAGATCGCGGCTACCAATTAACGCTTAATGGGATGTTTATCATTGCCTCATCCACAGTGGGTTACTTTATTGGCGGCTTAGTAGGCGACACATCAATTTTCTTGGCATTTCAAATTCAAATCGTCATGTGTA
>JAAZGI010000198.1 GCA_012511315.1 Clostridium sp. | reverse complement strand
GTTCTGGTTTTCTGATTTCTGAGTTTATTCTAACTTTAGCTTCTTTAGCCCAAAACCATATCGAACGTTTAACTCCCCTTAAAGCATAACCGCTGCAAAATCATAATCAGAAAAATCAACCTGGTGGCGAGCCCTATCCACCCATTTAATTTCTATTAAAGTTAAGAGCGTTCCATCTTCATCGATAATTTCATGGTAGGAACGATCTCCTTCCAGATAGACTTTTGAGATGACTGAACCGCCTAATTGTTTTTCCTTTTTATAAACGATATTAATGGAATTATGATATTTTGAATCCATCCAAGTGGAATCATAGGCATGCAGGGTTTCCGTAGCCCAGCGAGCATACATGGCATTGTTAACGTGTTGATTGCTATCAATATCTGAATATAGCACCGGTATTTTCCATTCAAAATCAAAATCAACATTTTCTCTACGTAGGGGTTTAAGATCCACCTTGGTTATGCGATCTTGGTATTCATTCAGCTGACCATCTCCATTGATAATCTCTACAACTGGCTGTGGAATTCTTCCAATCCTACGTTTTCGCAAATCTACTGCCACCCATTGGGATAAGGCCTTACCGATTTCATTGCCTTCTAAATCTTCTAAAAGATAGTAACGGTAAGAATAGATATCTTTTTTCAAAACTGGTAGGGTATGGATTCTAATTTTTCGGGCATACTGTTTGGGGTCATTGAGCTCTATCTTCCATTGGTAGAGAACCCAAGCCATATCCCACTCCGCCATATAGCCTGGTTTCATCCCAAATCCCAATATTTCATCATATGTAGACACTGTGCTCAAAATCTGCAACAAGGATTCAGCTTTTAAGTCAAAGTATTGATCTACATCTCGATAATCGACGACATAGTCCATTGTATAATGTTTCATACTAATCACCTCTATTGAATTCATTATACCATTTAGACTATTAACGATGGATTAATAACCAACCAAAGCTCGCGAGTCTAGCTCTAGATCATTGCAAACTATGTGAATCCCAACTAAATAACAAAAGATAAAAACAGATGCGGAATAAAAGCTCTGTGATGATATAATCAGATAAAAGGAGGTGGTAACCCGTGAACATTCCAAATATGATTTCAACGTTCCGGATTTTTTTGATTCCACTATTTATCTATACCTTCGTAACGGGAACTGGTGAAACCAGAATTTTTTATCCCATTGTAATCTTTATAATTTCCGGATTTTCAGATATGTTGGATGGCTATATTGCTCGAACTTACAATATGGAAACTAAACTAGGTGCTGTTTTAGACCCCTTAGCTGACAAACTAATGATGACAACAGCTTTATTATGTTTTGCTTACTATGAATATATTCCATATTGGATTGTCATCTTAGTAGCGTTTAAAGAACTATTTATGATTGGTGGTGGCGCCCTAGCTTACCGGCGTGGCATCGTAAACCGTGCTAATATCTGGGGTAAGATGGCAACCTTCTTATTTCATATTGCTATTATCACCTTTCTGTTTTCAAAGTCCCTAGCCTTTATTGTGCTGATTGTCTCAGTGGTAATCTCTTTTGCCGCCTTATTTCAGTATATACAGCTCACTTTGGCTAAAAAAAGGAAAATTGATGGTGAATAACTATTCCTACCTTACTTTTCTCTTCTCGGAATTAAAAGGATTTTTTCCATCATATTGTTACATCAGTAAAAAACTCCTGAGGAGCCAATGCTCTCTCAGGAGTTTTTTACCGTTCTGCTATATGGTTGTCTCAAGTGTAAGATTTATAATTCTGGGAAACAACTCATTTCATTCTCATTCAATGATTCAACAAAAGCTTGAGCCTTATCAAGGAGTTTACGATTGGTTTCAAAGGTTAGACGTTTACGAGCAGCTTCGTAGGGTAAAAAGGCAAAGTCACTGACCTCCTCAACTTGGATCTTTACGTCGGTGCTGTGAGGCCGTCCCAAAAAATAAACCACTTCTTTCGGGATATATCCCTTCACAAGATAAGTTACCCTTTCACGGAAATCCGGGAAAATAGTAGCCTGGAGGCCTGTTTCTTCCAGAACTTCCCGCAGCGCCGTTTCTTTCTCTGTTTCCCCCTGTTCTACATGACCTTTGGGGAAATCCCAGTGACCGGCTAGCAGTTGCACCAATAGGTATTGGTTTTCATCATCAATTAAAATAATCCCACAGGATTTCTCATTAATTTTTTTCATAGTCTTTACCCATGGATGGTATCTGCTACACCAAACTTACTAAACTTTCCAATCCAAGCTAGATGGATGGTCCCTACTGGACCATTTCTTTGTTTGGCAATGATACATTCAGCGGTGCCAGGTACTTCCGATTCCTTATCATAATAATCATCACGGTAAAGAAACATAACAAGGTCAGCGTCCTGCTCAATCGATCCGGACTCTCTCAGGTCCGATAGCATAGGCCGATGATCTTGACGCTGCTCAGGGGCACGTGAGAGCTGTGACAGGCACAAAACAGGAACGTCTAGCTCTTTGGCTAACATTTTAATGGACCGAGAAATTTCTGAGACTTCCTGCTGACGGTTTTCGCCCTTTCCTGACATTAGCTGTAAATAGTCAATTACAATCATATCTAAGCCATGCTCTAGTTTAAGTCGTCGGGCTTTACTCTTCATCTCCATAACAGAGATCCCAGCCGAATCGTCAATAAAAATTTTAGCTTTGGACAAAGGTCCAGTTGCCCGAGCAATATTATCCCAGTCTGTTTCATCCAGTTCGCCCAAACGCATGCGGTTCATATCGACACCTGCTTCTGAACAAAGGAGTTTATAGGCCAGCTGTTCGGTGCTCATCTCTAGGCTAAAGATTGCAACAGATTTCCCTTCCCGCAGAGCTGCATGTTCTGCTAAGTTTAGTGCAAAGGTTGTTTTCCCCATGGAAGGACGAGCTGCTATAAGAACCATATCACCTCGTTGGAATCCCGCAGTATACTCATCCAAAATAGGAAAGGGGCTCGCAATTCCAGTAAACTGACCCTTGTTAATATACATGTTTTCAATATTTACCAAACTTTGTTCCACTGCCATATTCATAGGAACAAAGTCCTTAGCCTGACGTTTCTCCGAGATCTGGAAAATTCTTCGTTCTGCATCTTCTAAAACAACTTCCGGTTCATCCTGTTTATCATAAGAATCTCTCGTAATTTCATCCGACGCCTTAATTAGGCGGCGCAAAATAGCTTTTTCAGCCACAGATTCCATGTAAGACTCTAAAAAGGCTGCACTATACTCTAAAGTGGCCAGTCTGGATAGGTAGGCTAAGCCTCCTACCTTCTCAAGCTTTCCAGTGGAGTTTAGGTAGTCTTGAAGCAAAACAATGTCAAATGGCGTGTCACGTCCAAATAACTCAACGGCTGCATCAAAAATAATTCGATGAGATTCTTGGTAGAAATCTTCACTTGTTAGTCGTTCAAAAACTTTAGGTATGTTTTTTTCATCATAGAACATGATTGCCAGTATGCTCTGCTCTGCTTGAACATTGGCTGGCATAGTTCTAATGGTATTATTTTCCATAGTTATTGTTCACCTTTTCTATATAATATATCCCTAGCTTCCTCAATGGTGGAACAAGGAATCACTTTGATTCCCGTAAGCTCTTTGGGAACTTCATTTTCGTTATCCTTGGGTACAATCACAGTCTGAATCCCTTTTCGGATTGCGCCATAGATTTTTTCCTGGATACCACCCACCGGCTTAATACGACCGCCTAGGGAAATCTCCCCCGTAATGGCAATATCCTGACGCACCGGTCTTTTTTCAATGGCACTTAATAAAGCTAGTGTAATGGCAGCTCCCGCAGAGGGACCATCAATATTAGCTCCTCCAACAACATTTATGTGAATATCATAATCCTGCATGGCTTGCCCTGTAACTTTCCGAATCACAGAAGCTGCATTAAATACAGAGTCTTTGGCCATGGAGCCTGCTGTATCATTAAAGCGAATCATCCCTTTCCCTTGTTCCCTTGCTGGATAAGCCATGGCTTCAATTTCTACGGTGGAACCCACAAAACCAGTTACAGCCAGTCCGTAAAGATGACCTACCTCAAAACCCGTTAAGTTATCCAGTATCTCATTTAGTGTGGTCCGAGACGAACTAATAGCTGTCATCACATGATCAACTCCAACATGAACTTTTTGAGAACTAGACCCTAAATAAACAGCTTGACTAAAAGCATCGGTCAGAATATTAATTGCCTTACGGCCCTCAATGGTGTGTTGGGCAATAATCGCTGGAATTTCCTCATCCAAACTAACACCTAGCTTTAACGCGGCATTTTTAACGATTCCTTGAATATGTTTTGGCGTCAACGGTTCGAAAAATACTGCAGTACAACGAGATTTTAATGCTGGGCTCATATCCTTGGGCTCACGGGTGGTTGCACCAATCAAGGTAAAATCAGCTGGTGCCCCCTTATCGAACAGGTAGCGTATATAATCTGGAACATTTTCATCATCTGGATCATAGTAGGAAGATGAAAATTCAACTCGTTTATCTTCCAATACTTTTAAAAGTTTGTTTTGCAAGGTTAAATCCAGTTCACCAATCTCATCGATGAATAACACCCCACCATGGGCATCTGTAACCAGTCCAGTTTTAGGTTCTGGAATTCCTGTTTCCGCTAAATCTCGTTTTGAGCCCTGATAGATGGGATCATGAACAGAACCCAAGAGAGGATTGGCAATTTCTCGTGGATCCCATCTCAAAGTAGTTCCATCCACCTCAACAAACTGAGCTCCATCACCATATGGGGTATATTTAAGTTTTTTCGCTTCCTCTAAAGCGATCCGAGCCGCTGTTGTTTTACCCACGCCTGGAGGTCCATACAAAATAATGTGCTGGGGATATGGGGATGCAATCTTGGAAATTAAGGCTTCAATGGCTCGATCTTGGCCTATGATCTCATCGAATGTTTGCGGCCTCAGCTGATTGTTAATGTTTCTTGATAGGGAAATTTGATCTAAATCCACCAATTCTTGGTATTTTTTCTGGGTTTTAGAGTTTTCCGGTCCTTTTTCCTTGCGTATAATGTTCATTCTCATTTCATCGATATACTCATCTTGACGATCCATGAGGGCTTCTTGAACTTTTTCTTCAATGCGGTTTTGAACAAAATTGCGAGCAATTTGTTCTGAAATCAACTCAAAGTTGGCTTCAATCACTCGGCTCACCTTATGGGGCGGGGTTAACTCTACATGATCCTGATTACTAATCACCTTGTTTAGTGCCATGGCTTTAATCAGTGTATCTTTGGATTTAATTTCACCATGAAGCTTTAATCGTTTCGTTCGAGCTAAAACCTCTTTTCTTCCCAATACATTGGTAATAATTTCTTCTTGAATTTTAATTTGTGTTGCTATATCGTCCGGCTGATCCATAATCAGCTGTGAATCATTTATTTTATCCATAGTTGTCCTCCGAAGTTACAGTAAAAGATTCGGTATTCTTTATTATAGCATCTCAAGTTAAATATAAACGCCTTAAATCTTAGCTTAAAGAAGGCTGTACATTTTAAGGTATGACCATAGAACTCCTATTCTAAGACACTCAAAAAAACTCCCAGCAAAATTACTCTGCCAAGAGTTTTTGAAATTTATACTTCTATTTGTTCTATTCTTCTTCTGCTTCAACCTTAATCTTAAGCCGTCCAGAAACTTCCGGGTAAAGCTTTATTTCAGCTTCATACATGCCGGTTCCTTTGATCGTGTCTAAGACAATTTTCTTTCGATCAATGTCGTATCCTAGCTGGCTTTTAATTTCAGAGGCTACATCTTTTGAAGTAATTGCTCCGAAGAGACGTCCTCCCTTACCTGTTTTAACCTGCATGTTGAGTTGTTTTTCTTTCAATTCATCAGCCATAGCATGAGCTTCTTCTAGTGCTTTTTTCTTTTGTTTACGCTCTGCTTCCTGAATGGCAACAGCTGTATTTAAATTCCCTTGGGTGGCTTCTTTTGCTAAGCCTCTGGGAAATAAGAAATTCCTTGCGTATCCGTCACTGGTATTGACGATTTCACCTTGTTTACCGAGTTTTTTAACGTCCTTGAGAAGTATCACTTTCATCTTCATCTTCCTCCTTGCTGGTGGTTTTAAGTATTTCTTTAATTCTAACTTTAACTTCTTCGGCTGTTGTATCCTTGACCCGTGCTCCAGACATCGTCATATGTCCACCACCACCGAATTCTTCCATAATAACCTGCACGTTCATCACTCCATTACTACGAGCTGAAACGGCAACATCTGAACCATCTTGTGCCAAAACAAAAGATGTTGTGACACCTTTAAGATTTAAGAATTCATCCGCTGCTTGGGCAGCAATGAGTGGATCCTTGATGCCAGCTGGGCAAACTGCTATAGCAATGCCCTTTTCGATTTCACCTGTTTTAATAATGGCAGCCTTTAGTAAATATAGTTCCTTATCATAGGATAACAGATTTCTAATGTCAAGGGTATTGGCTCCCGCCTTGCGTAGGAACGAGGCCGCCTCAAAGGTTCTTGAACCTGTCTTGTAAATAAAGTATTTTGTATCAACAATAATGCCAGATAGCAAAGCATCAGCTTCAACTTTTTGTAGTTGGGGCTTTTCTACGATATATTGGATTAGCTCTGTCACAAGTTCTGAGGTAGAGGATGCATAGGTTTCAATATAATTTAAAGTTGCATCAGGAATAGCATCGGCCGCTCTACGATGGTGGTCAATAACCACCTTTTTAATGCTAGCTGAAGCTACTTCTCGATTAAGAACATAGCCAAGGGAATGCACATCCACAACAATGAGCAGATCATTGGGCTCTAGGTTGTCCAAAGCCGTCTCTGATGATATAATTACATCCTCATAAGATTCTTCTTCTTTTATCATTGAAAGGAGATCTGAAACGTTTCGATATGGTTCATCCATTAAGATATATGCATTTTTATCTAACGCTCTAGCAATGGCTACAATTCCCACTGCAGCTCCTAGCGAATCGGTATCTGGATTCGCATGACCCATAATGTAAATTCGATCGCTTTCATTAATCAAATCTCTTAAGGCATGGGCAATCACTCGAGAGCGAACCCTAGACTTCTTCTCAACTTCTCTGGAGTTGCCTCCAAAAAAGGTCAATTTCTCACCTCGTTTAATAACAACCTGATCACCACCTCGGCCCAATGCTAATTCCTTAGCTTGTTCTGCCGCCAAGCCATCATTCATCAAATAATCATTGTCATAGGATACTCCAATGGATAAGGTTGGCTCTATGGTATTCCCCAGATTAATGGATTTAATTTGATCAAGGATTGGAAATTTCTTTTTAATTTCATCACGAAACACTTCGTAAGGAGCCATTAAAATGCTTCGGCTAGTTGCATAGCGTTTCATATATCCTTTCAAATGATTCGCATAATCCAACAGTTGCTTTTCAATCGCTGCTGAGATTAAAGGTCGCCTTGATTCCGGTGCAGAGTTAAGAACTTCGCTTAAGTTGTCAACTTCTACCAACATGGTAATTATTTTTTGATCTTCAGCTTTTTTTACTTCAGTCACATTGATGAGGACTAAAAATAGTAGATCCTCTTCAAACTCACCATGGGCTGCTCGGTATTTAATAACGGTTACTTTATATACTTCTTCATTAAGAGACAAAAAATCTAACGTTTCATCTTTCCAGATTTTCTCTGGATCAATATCCACAACTTCATCGATATCT
This sequence comes from Clostridium sp., assembly GCA_012511315.1. Classification (GTDB taxonomy): domain Bacteria; phylum Bacillota; class Clostridia; order Clostridiales; family Clostridiaceae; genus JG1575. Next base: position 1,189 of record JAAZGI010000198.1, on the reverse strand, counting down.
AGGAGTCGTTCTGCGTCCGAAATTTCATTAAATGCTTCATTGTACCAATTAATTTGACCGTCGCGAGTAAAAGCTACGATAGGAAACTCTGCACTATTAGCCGCCTCTACCATAGAAGGCTTAAGCTTCTTAATTGAATCATTAATAAATTTGTCCCATTCCCGACGCTTGAAAAAATGTAGTTGGTTCACTAAAAAGAAGATTATCAAAAGAACCAGCACAGCTACCCCGGCTGCTACATACTGCCTCAGGTAAATAAATCTAAACACTGCGGCGGCAATTAGCCCTATATAAAGGAGCTGCTCTCTCTTAAACCGGGAATATTTTTCCATCTACTAATCCTCCTTTTTCATCTTGCTTTTCATGGTATAAGTTAGCCAATGCCATAAACTCTTGCCTGATATGTTTCTAAAGTCAAATACAGAGTCCACGATTGCCACTAAAATCATCCAATCTCCAACCATATAAAATAATGTAATCAAAACCAAGAAGACTTTACTTAGTCTACCAAACCGGAATTTAACCGATAAAGTCCACCAAATTAAGCTTAGCGTGCCTACAATTCCAAGGAACATCGAAACACCATAACCTGTGTTATAAAGCAGACTACTCCATCTTGGCTGACCATCGGATAAAGATGCTCCAAGAATCGCCATGATAATAAAAAAAGCTAACATTAAGGGGTTGGTTCCCAGCATAGCGAAAAATGGAATATTTGTTTTTGGTGTTCGCCCGATTTTAAGAAAACGTCGGCTCAAACGAAGTAGCAAATATCCACCCATTAATGACCAGCTAATAACCATGGTTGGAATGACCTCCTGAACAAATTCAGGAGTAATGGATGCGGTCAATTCGTCAATCAGCTGCTGTTGACTCATAGGTACTTCGTACCCAGTGGCACCTAATGCACTTTGCAATTGGCTTTTCACATTCTCGGCAATGGTTAAACTAAACTCGCTAAGGTTTGAACCCTGAACTACATAAATACTAAAATAACCATTGAGCAAAATACCTAAGAAAATCGCTAGCACCGCTACTGTTAACGCTTTAGACCAACTCAGTTGATAGCGTTTAATTGCGTAAAGTCCCCCTGTCATAATAAAAATGGGAGCAAGCGCTGCCAAAGCATTCACTGTTCCGCCGAAAACAAAATAGGGCATAACACCTACAAGACTTGCTAAAACAAAAG
>JAAZGI010000197.1 GCA_012511315.1 Clostridium sp. | reverse complement strand
TCCTAGGAAATACTTCACTTAAAATACTTCGCTTAAATTATTTCTCTTAGAGTAATTCACTTGATTCGTTAAACAAAACAAAGGATTCATAGGCACGCAATTGATAGGAGCCAGATTCAGACATCTTAAAATCTTTATAGTTGGAAAGATAAAGGGTAAACTCTTCTCTTTCGACGGCTTCACGTAAATCAACGGTTACTGTGTTTTTAGTAAAGTTATTCACAACAATCAGTCGCTCATCCCCCAAGATTCTCTCCCAAGCAAAAATTTCTTTATGGTCTGGGAAGAGTAAGTTGGTTTTTCCGTACACCATAACAGGTAATTCCCGTCGCAAGGAAATTAGCTTACGATAATAGTGGAACACAGAATCTTCATTCTTTACTTGGTCCGCAGCATTAATCTCAGGATAGTTGCTATTGACTTTCAGCCAGGGGGTTCCGCTGGTAAAACCTGCCTTTTTTGTATCATCCCACTGCATGGGACTACGAGCATTGTCTCTACCCTTTCGACGTATAGCTTCCATCATGTGTTCTTTTGAAAACACCTTTTTCTCTTCCACCAAGTCCCGCCAAGCATTAAGAGACTCTAGATCCTTTAAATCTTCTAAGCTCTCAATATCAAGGTTTGTCATGCCCAGTTCTTCCCCCTGGTAGATATAGGGAGTCCCTTCCATAAAATGAACTAGATTAGCCAGCATCTTAGCCGATTGGACTCGGTAAGTCTCATCATCACCAAAGCGTGAAACCATTCGGGGCTGATCATGGTTATTTAGATACAATGAGTTCCAGCCTTTCCCATGGAGGCTCTCCTGCCAATGAATCAAATTTTCTCGAAGGGCTGGCATGGAAAAGTCTTTAAAATCCCACTTACCGTGTTTCCCACCATCTAAATCCATATGCTCAAAGGTAAAAATCATATGAAGTTCTTTGCGCTCTGGAGCTGTAAAATCGATGGCATCGTCGACGGTTGCCCCAGGGCATTCACCAACGGTAAGAAGATCCTCTCCAGCTAATACTTCCTGATACATTTCCTGGAGAAACTCATGGACACGGGGCCCCATAAAGTGGATATCTTCACCTTGGCCCTCTTCATAAAACTTTTTAGAAATTAAGTTTATAACATCCATGCGGAAGCCATCCACACCCTGATTGATCCAGAATTTCATTATTTCGTAGACTTCTTGGCGCAGTGCTTCATTTTCCCAGTTTAAATCAGGCTGTTTTTTTGAAAAGAGATGTAAATAGTACTGATCCCGTTCTTTCACATACTCCCAAGCTGGTCCAGAAAATATGGAGGTCCAATCATTTGGCGGTGAGCCATCCGCTTTTGGGTCTTTCCAAATGTAATAATCACTTTTTTCATTGTCTCGACTTTTTTTAGATTCTTGGAACCAAGCATGCTCATCCGAGGAGTGATTAACGACTAGGTCCATCACAAGTTTCATATCCCGAGCATGGATTTCCCCAATCAGGGTTTTAAAGTCCTCCATGCTACCAAACTCAGTCATAATTTCTCGATAATCACTTATGTCATAGCCATTATCGTCATTGGGCGATTTGAAAAATGGAGAAACCCATAAAACATCAATCCCTAAATATTTCAGGTAATCTAAGCGTGAAGTGATCCCTGCCAGATCGCCAATTCCGTCTCCGTTGCTGTCTTGAAAGCTTCTTGGATAGATTTGATATACCACCGCTTCCTTCCACCATTGTCTTTCCATCTATAAGATCCTCCGATCATTCACATTAAATCGATTTGTCACATCGATTTATTATAACCTTTTCTTTAAGATCTAGGCAATTTGCTTTTCAGAGCAAAAAAACACTTCCTCAACTCCCACTTTTTTAAATATCATCAAGGAATCGTCTTGGTTCTTTATCAAGATTATTGTATGATAAGTCTTTGACGTGTAAAATAAGAATAGAAGCTTTCAAGGAATTCTGTTAAGAATCAACACATTCCAGCCTTCCCCTATTCCAGTTAGCTTTATATCTTGTTAAGCCTTCATAGCTAAGTCAAGGCTATCCTTATTTACTAATTAATTTGGCTAAGACCACATACCACTAAGTGGATGGGTATGAAAAATTTAACTTGCATCGCTTTTCCCAAAGGAGGAACTTTCATTGGAAAGAATCGTAGGAACCACTGTACGCGGCCTTAGGGCTCCCATTATTCGAGATGGTGACAATATGACGGAATTGGTCAGTAAGGTCGTTTTGGATTTTCTTAAGTCAGAAAAAATTGAACCTCAGGACCGAGATATTGTTGCCATGACAGAGTCCATTGTGGCTCGTGCCCAGGGCAACTACGCCTCTGTGGATGACATTGCTATAGATGTCAAGGCAAAAACTGGTGGTGAAACCGTTGGTGTCATCTTCCCAATTTTATCACGCAATCGTTTTGCTACGGTTCTTAAAGGAATCGCTCGCGGTGTTGATAAGGTGGTTTTAATGTTATCTTATCCTGCCGATGAAGTAGGCAATCACTTAGTTTATTTAGATCAGTTGGATGAATCTGGTGTCAACCCTTGGGTTGATGTTCTCACGGAAGAGGAGTTCCGCTCAACCTTTAGCGACATCAAGCACACCTTTACAGGCGTTGACTATATCAACTATTATCGCAGTATCGTTGAGGCGGAAGATTGCACTTGTGAAATCATCTTCGCTAACAATCCAAAAACTATTTTAGATTATACAAAAACTATTATTAATTGTGATATTCACACCAGACAACGGACCAAACGAATTCTAGAAAAAGCCGGAGCTAACAAGGTTCTTTCTTTGGATGAAATTCTTAATGATCCCTCAGAAGAACATGGTTACAATGAAGCCTATGGTCTACTTGGATCGAACAAATCTACTGAAGAAGAAGTCAAACTCTTCCCGCGCGACTGTAAGACATTAGTTGATGATATTCAAGCCCACCTCTTGGAAAAAACCGGCAAAAAGCTTGAAGTGATGGTTTATGGAGATGGTGCATTCAAGGATCCCGTTGGATTTATTTGGGAATTAGCTGACCCCGTTGTATCTCCAGGTTACACCGATGGACTAGAGGGAACTCCCAATGAGGTTAAAATTAAATACCTTGCTGACAATATCTTCCGCGATTTATCCGGGAATGAGCTAAAAGCAGCTATCGCAAATCACATTGTCCATAAAGATGATGATTTAAAAGATTCCATGGACGCTCAAGGAACCACCCCGCGCCGACTCACCGATTTGATTGGCTCTTTAGCCGACTTAACATCCGGTTCTGGCGACAAAGGAACACCCGTTATCTATATTCAAGGCTACTTTGATAATTTCAGCAAATAGACACAAATAAATAAGGTCAATATAAGAGCCATAAGTCAAAAATCCCTGAGAATTAAGATTATTTCTTTAATTCCCAGGGGTTTTCATCTTTCCATTTAAAACTCTGTCCTTTAACATTATTCCCATCTATACCCACATATATTCTATTCTTCTCAGAAACTATTTTTCTCAGAAACTATTCTTTTAAAAACCATTCCTTATATTCTACTTTTTAAAACTTACTTACTTAAAATATATTCCTTTAAAGAGTCAAATTCTTAATCTTCCAAGGTAACTTTAATGCTTTTTCTTTTTTCAAAATAATCCCTTGGAACCCTTTAGTAAATATTCCTTGACGTAATCTTTGCCAATACAGATTAAATAGTGTTCCTAAAATCCTCTTCAAATTTCCGCCTACCCTCAATTTGTAGTAAACTTAATCTATCAATATAATTAGTACTATTAGAACTATGTTTTGGAGGAATTTATGGAAAAAGTGCAAATTGAAGACCTAAAGAATATCCATTTTCTGTCAAATCCCGAATTTAATGATTCAGGAGATTGGTTGGCCTTTATTAAAACTCGAGTTGATATGGAGGAAAATGGATATCAATCCGATATTTATCTCCACGATGTGAAAGCTGGGGAGAGCTGGCGATTAACAGCTTCTGACGAGGTATCAAACTTTACTTGGGATGGTAATGACCACCTTATTTTTTCTGCCCTACGGAAACAAAAAGATAAAGATAAGGCAAAAAAAGAAGATTTCACCCACCTTTACCGAATCTACACCAAAGGTGGTGAAGCTGAGAAGTTCGTTACGATTCCGGCAAAAACAGGTCAGATTGAAGTGTTGGATGACCATCATTATCTATTTACCATGAGAACCGATTTAAATGGTAAGGATCTATATAACCTTAAGGACGAGGCCAAGAAAAAAAAGGAACTGGAACGCCGCGAAGCAGAAGCTGATTTTGAAGTTCTAGAAGAGATTCCTTTCTGGCATAACGGTGGTGGTTTTGCCTCCGGCAAACGAAGCAGACTTTGTATCTACGATTCCAAGAGCGATAAAATCAACGCAATAAGCAAAAAGAAAACCTCTGTCCAGCACTTTGAACTCAATGAATCTAAGACCAAGGCCTTGGTTCTAATGGATAAAAATAAAGGCGTATCTGCCTTAGAATCTGAGCTTGCTATATTAGATGTGGCCACAAGAAAGCTCATAAAAGTTGACATTGGTAAACGCCGCTTTTATGATGCTCAATTCTTAGATGATGATACTGCATTCCTCTTGATCAATGAAAATAAAAAGTATGGCCTAAATGAAAATCCTAAATTCTATCTTCTAGATTTAAATAGCTTGGAGTTGACAGCCATTGTTGAGGATTTAGATTTATCCATTGGCTCTTCTGTGAACTCAGATATGCGCTATGGTGGCGGTCAATCTGTAGTCGTCAAGAACGATTGGATTTACTTTGTCCAAACCGATGATACCAATTCCGTTTTAAAGCGCATGAATCGAGAAGGTACCATTGAAACCCTCATGGACGAACCAGGTTCCGTTGATGCTTTTGATGTTAATAACAAGGATGAACTAATCTTTGTAGGCATGGAAACTAGCGGTCTACAAGAGCTTTACAGCCTAATGAATAATACAAAAAAAGTTCTCACTCAGTTCAATCAAGAGTATCTAGACAATCACTCTGTTATTCAACCAGAACCCTTGCAATCCAAGGGAGAAGGCGATGATGTGATTAATGGTTTTGTTTTAAAACCCCTGGATTACAAAGAAGGCACAAAATATCCTGGCCTTTTAGTGATTCATGGTGGTCCTAAAACAGTCTACGGATCCGTTTTCTACCACGAGATGCAAGTCTGGGCAAACCTTGGCTATTTTGTATTCTTCTGCAATCCCAAGGGGTCCGATGGCAAAGGCAACGAGTTTGCTGATATCCGCGGCCGTTATGGCTCAGTGGACTATGATAATATCATGAATTTTACAGACAAGGTTTTAGAAACCTACCCCGACATTGATCAAGACCGCCTGGGTGTTACTGGCGGTTCCTATGGTGGTTTCATGACCAACTGGATTATCGGTCATACTGATCGTTTTAAATGTGCGGCTTCCCAACGTTCCATCTCAAACTGGATGTCCTTCTTTGGTAATTCCGATATTGGCTACTTCTTTGGTCCCAATGAAAATGATGCTTGGCCATGGACAAACGCAGAAAAAATGTGGGATCTATCTCCCTTAAAGTATGCTGACCAATGTACCACACCAACTCTATTCATTCATTCGGACAAGGACTACCGCTGTTGGATTCCGGAAGCCTACCAAATGTTTACAGCCCTGAAACTCCATGATTGTGAGTCTCGCATGGTGGTATTCCATGATGAAACCCATGAGTTATCTCGTGCTGGTAAACCCAAGGGCCGGATCCGTCGCTTAACCGAAATGACCAACTGGTTTGAAAAATATTTAAAATAATTTAGTCTGTTTACTTAGAATGCTCTGAATGCTCTAGACTCCGACATTCTAAAACTGTGTTTTGTTTGGAAAATAGTTATTTAAAATCCCTGTGGAATTTTTTCCATGGGGATTTTATTTCTTTTCAATGATTAGTTAACAACTTTAAAATCAGATGGTTGCTTTTTTGTTATTGTTTATATTTCAATTTTTTTATTAAGGTACTTACTCAATAAAACAGTTTTTTACCTCATTTTTGCTAATAAAAGAGGTAGAAAACATACCATTTTTGATAAACCTTCCTTTTGTTAACATTGTATTCGGATCTGCGTTAACAACTTCTTGCTATTATAAATATGTGTTGAAACCAAAACTAAACTCAGGAGGTAACAAATGAAGAAAAACATTTCTAAATAACTCATTTTGATCTTTACCCTGGTTCTATCATTGTTTGCCGGTTTCTCCCCCGTAGTCGCTGCTCCCAATCAAAATGCCCTCCATAATCAAGGAGGCCAAAAGCACAAAGGAAAGGGTCAGCCTCAATTTGAAACCATTCAGTTTGTCTCGATCAATGACTTCCATGGGAATGTTGTCGAAGGCGGAAAAATCCTGGAATTGCAAAGATTGCTGGTGTTTTAGATGAAATGAATGAAGAGTATCCAACCTATTTTTTCTCTGCTGGTGACAATTTCCAAGGCACAGCCATCTCCAATCTCACCCACGGTGCCGTGGTCAATGAAGCCTTAAAATAATGGATCTTCAAGCTTCTGCTGTCGGAAATCACGAGTATGACTGGGGTTCTGATTTAATGACCGAATGGTCAGCAGAAGGGGGGTATCCTTTCCTCGCCTCCAACATTGTTTATAAGGACACAGGGGAGCCGGTTGACTATGCAGATCCCTATATGGTCAAAAAGATTAAGCTCTCAAGTGGGAAAGTTGTTCGAATCGGTATTATCGGTATTGCAACACCCGAAACCGCTTATAAAACAGCTGCTGCCAATGTAGCCGATGTGGAGTTTACTGATCCTGTTAAAGCAACCAAAAAGTGGGTTAAATACCTTCGTAGAGTGAAGCGAGTCGATGCCATTGTAGCTTTGACACATTTAGGTGGTTTCCAAGATCCAGAAACTGGCGAAGTAACTGGTGAAATTGCTGAATATGCCCAGAAAATTAACAATGTAGATTTAATTTTCTCGGGTCACACCCATCAAACCATTGATGCCAAAATTCATGGCATTCAAGTTCTTCAAGCTTACTACAATGGACGTTCTCTCCAAGTGGGTCAACTGACTTTTAATAACAAAAATGGAAAACTTCATAAAGTAGATGGCTACATTGATAATATTTACCAGCGTGTAGCTGATCTTCCGATTAATAAAGAAGTTGACGCAGTTGTCAAAGAGTATCAACAAGCTGTCGGTGGTATTCTCAACCAAGTAATTGGTACTAACGCACGAGATTTAGCTCATAACGCCTATCTTGGTCTTACTCCAATGGGACAATGGACCGTCAAAAGCTTAGCTTACTTAGGTGAAACTGATATTGCCATCGTAAACGGTGGTGGTATTCGAGAGCCAATGCCAGCCGGAGATATTACCATGGGAACCATGTATAGTATTTTCCCATTCGATAACACCCTTGTTACCCTGGAGGTTACTGGTGCTAAACTTCGTCAATTAATTGAACATGGTATCCAACCACCAACCTTTAGAGATGGACAATTCTATGGAGTAAAAGTTAAAGCTGATTTAACAAAACCATATGGCTCAAGAATTACTGAAATAACATTGCAAAATGGTGATCCAGTCATGGATGACCAGTACTATTCTGTATCAACCCTTGACTTTGTCTATACCGGTGGTGATCAATACGACTTTAGCGGAGCTATGAATGTCGTTGATACCTATATCCCTGTTCGAGCTCTATTGGCTGACTACATCGAAGCCATCGGAACTCTTGATCATGAATTTGATCCTACAGCCTATCTAGTCAAATAAGAACGAAACTCTTTAATCCCAGCAGCTGCTTCTTAAATGAGGCAGCTGCTTAATTTTGTTTACAATCAAAGTACCTTCTATCAAATCATCTTTTATGAAATTTAACCAAAAACATATAATAATTCTTCAATTCTCCCTTACTTCTGTTTTTATATTTAAAAGGTTTTAAAGGTGATATGATTACAGTTAGGCTGTTGACAAAAATTAACTCGATAAGTATATTGTAAAGCAGAATCAATCAAAGGCGCAGCAGTTTCTAACTTATCGTGTACTTAGTATTATCAAGACACTATTGCCATCACAGTTTTGAAATCAGCCTATTCTTTACGATTAAGAGGAGACTAAATTGGAAGTAAGTAATAAAGATATTCAGCGAATCCGCACTATGTCATATTTTGTAGAAGCAACACATAAAGTTATTGAAGAAGAGGGATTTGAGGCCATAACTGTCCGTAAAGTAAGTAAAATTGCTGGGTATAACCCAGCTACTTTATATAATTATTTTGAAAATTTAGATTACTTAGTGGGTTTTGCTTCCATTAAGTATCTTCAAACCTATCATCAAAGCTTAAAAGATAACGTCGAAAAAATTTCTGATCCGGAAGAACGATTTCTTGCTATCTGGCAAAATTTTTGTTTCTACTCCTTTGAAAATCCTAAAATATATCAAGCTTTGTTTTTCAAGACGCCACGGTACACGCTTTGTGATTTTTTCGATTTTTACTTTAAGATGTTTCCAGAGGAATTAAATCAACATACAGTGGATATTCAAGAGATGATGACAGGATGTCAATTGCAGTCTCGGAATATGTCTGTTTTATCCTTGGTAATGGAAACAAGAGAACACAAATTACCCGTAGCAAAAATTATTCAAATGAATGAAATGATGATTACTATATACCGCGGTAAGCTATCTGAATGTATCGAAGATCAGTGGTCTGATAAACAAAAAGCTAAAGAAGTAGAAAAAACTGTTGCGTTTATGAAAGCTTTAATCGATTTATACTAAATCCGAAATAGTAGAATAAAGTATATTTAACCTCAAAGCAGAGACTAGGACCTCTGCTTTTTTTCTCGAAAAAAATAAGCATATTTATTTAATAAACATGTTTACAAAAGTGTATTCGTTTACTATAATAGGCTTGATGAATAACTACTCAACCTGAGGAGGTAGTCAAATGAAACTACAGCTGGCCAATTATTTGGTCAAAGACGTTGTATTTGGAGATCGCACGTTCTTTAAGGATGGTATCTTAACTATCAACAAAGAAGAAGCTATCCAATACGTAAAAGAAGATGAGCATATTACAGAATGCGATATTGAGATCGCAAAACCAGGTGATTCAACTCGGATTGTCCCTGTTAAGGAAGCAGCGGAACCTAGAGCTAAAACTGATGGACGACCTGCATTCCCTGGAGTAACTGGTGATGTAGTACAAGTCGGCGATGGGAGAACTAATTGTCTCAAAGGAGTATCTGTTTTAGGTGTTGGAATGCACTGGGGTTCATTCGGAGACGGTATTATCGATATGAGTGGAGAAGGTGCTAAGCTAACCCACTTCTCAGAACTAATCAACGTTTGCCTCGTTATTGATACCGATGAGTTGTTTGAGCAAAGAGAACAGCAAAAGAAGAATCATGCAATTCGTTGGGCAACCCACCGTTTTGCTGAATACTTAGCGCTTTGCATTGGAAAAGAGAAAGAAGATGAGCTAATTACTTTTGAGTTGGAATCCATTCGCAATCGTGATGCAGCTGTTGAAGAGCTTCCCGCTATTGTCTATGTTATGCAACCTCAATCCCAAATGGAAGAGATGGGCTATAATGCTTTATTATATGGTTGGGATCTCAATCATTTCATTCCTAGCTTAGTCCACCCTAACGAAGTATTAGATGGAGCTATGATCGATGGTTCCTTCATGCCTTGTTCCTCAAAATGGTCAACTTTTGACTACCAAAATAATCCAGTCATTACTCGCTTATATGAAGAACATGGAAAAACTCTAAATTTCTTGGGAGTAATCATGTCAAACCTTAATGTTTCTCTTGAGCAAAAACAACGCTCGGCTCAAGCTGTTGCAAAACTTGCCAATATTATTGGAGCTGATGGAGCAATCTTAGCTGAAGAAGGCTATGGTAATCCAGATGCTGACTTTATTGCTTGTTTTGTTGAACTTGAAAAAGCTGGTGTTAAAACTGTTGGTATGACGAATGAATGTACGGGACGTGATGGAAAAAGCCAACCACTCGTAGTTTTAGATGAACTGGCAAATGCCATTGTTTCAACTGGAAACGTTTCTGAACTCATTGAACTTCCTGCCATGGACCATGTCATCGGTGAGTTGGAAGCAGCAGGCCGAGATGGTCTATCCGGAGGTTGGGCCTATGATGAAAACCTCGGACCTTCAGTTCGCGAAGACGGCAGTATCATCATCGAAAACAATAGTACTTTTTGTGGTGACCGAATTATTGGTTGGTCCCCCAAAACTATGAAAGAGTTCTAGGAGGAACAGATTAATGAAAAAGGTTCTTTTATATCTGAATCAGTTTTTCGCAGGTATCGGCGGAGAAGATATGGCCGATGTAGCCCCAGAATTCCGGGAAGACATCAAGGGTCCTGCCTTGGCTTATCAATCAATGCTTAAAGATTCCACCATTATAGGTGCTATAATCTGCGGCGATAACTATATGGGATCAAATACAGAAAAGGCTTTAGCCGAGATTGACTCATTACTTGAAGGTAAAGAATTCGACATTCTTTTGGCCGGACCCGCCTTCCAAGCTGGTCGTTACGGTGTTGCTTGTGGTAATGTAGCCAAACATATTCAAGAAAAATATGGTATTCCAGCTATAACATCAATGCATGAAGAAAATCCTGGTGTAGAGATGTTTAAACAAGATGTCTATATTATGCCTGGTGGCAAAAGTGCTGCATCCATGAAAAAGGACATCGAAAAAATAGTTGGACTTGCTCACCGCATCTTGGCTGGTGAAAAGCGAATCCTTCAAGAAGAAGGTGGGTTCTTTGTTCGTGGAATTCGCCATCAAGTTTGGCTTCCTGATGGGCGTCCAGCAGTGGACCGTGCCATTGATATGATTCTAAAAAAAGTCAAAGGTGAAGAGTTCATCAGTGAGCTACCTATCAATTTGAAAGAAAGAGTACCTGTTGCTCCTGCTATCAAGGACCTTTCTAAAGCAAATATTGCCATGATTACCACCGGTGGAATCGTGCCTGTTGATAATCCTGATCGCATTCAATCAGCTTCTGCCACTCGTTGGGGTCGGTATGATATCTCTCAGTTGGACCGACTAGCAGGTGGTGAATTTAAGACCATTCACGCCGGCTTCGATCCTGCTGCTGCAGATGCTGATCCAAATGTTATCATGCCCATTGATGCAATGAAACACTTTGAAAAAGAAGCTTTCATCGGAAAATTACATCCATGGTTCTACTCAACTGTTGGAACTGGAACTACTGAAAACGAAGCTGCCAGAATGGCTAATGAAATGATTCCTTATCTAAAGGAAGATGGTGTAGATGCTATCATCATGACCAGTACGTGAGGAACTTGTACACGTTGCGGCGCAACAATGGTCAAAGAATTAGAAAAAGCTGGCTTCCCTATCGTTCAGATGTGTAACTTAATTCCTGTTGCTTCTACTGTTGGTGCCAACAAGATCGTACCAACGATATCCATCCCATATCCTCTAGGTGATCCAGCTACAAGCAAAGACGCTCAATGGAAGTTAAGACTTTCTCGAGTAAAAACTGCTTTGGAAGCACTTACCGATGAAATCACTGAACAAAAAGTTTACGCGGTAAAATAAGATGAATGATAATAAAAAGGCTCTAAATCCTAACAATAGGCCAAAGAACCAAACTGTATTTATCATCTCAATGATTATCGTATTATCGATATCTGTTATTGGGCTTATTTTCAAAGATCCTTTTGCTAATGCCATGGCCGCCTCCCTTGAATTTTTGCAAGTTAAATTTGGTTGGCTATACTTAATTTCCATGCTGCTCTTTGTTATTGTTGCATTGGGGTTGGCTTTCTCTAAGTATGGGAAAATTAAACTTGGAGCGGATGATTCAGTTCCTGAATTCTCAACCAAATCTTGGTTTGCCATGCTCTTCGGAGCAGGCATGGGAATTGGTTTAGTTTTCTGGGGAATTGCTGAGCCACTCTCTCATTTAGCAAATCCAATAGCTGGCATTGCTCCAGGAAGTAATGAAGCCGCTACTTTTTCCATGGCAGCATCCTTTAAACATTGGGGCTTCCACCCTTGGGCAAACTATTCCATTATCGGTTTAGCTCTTGGCTATTTCCAATATCGCAAAGGATACCCTGGATTAATAAGCTCCATCTTTGTACCGCTTATTGGTGAAAAGGGTGTTCGCGGACCAATTGGAAAAACCATCGACATTTTAGCCGTATTTGCTACTGTTGCAGGAGTAGCAACCTCTCTTGGTCTTGGAACCATGCAAATTAACTCAGGGCTTAATTATGTCTTTGGAATTCCGTCTAATTCATTGGTTCAAGTCATTATTATTGCAGTAATCACTGTAATTTTCATCTGGACTGCAGTAGCTGGAATTGAAAAAGGAATTTCGCTTTTAGGTGATATTAACCTTTATTTAGCAGGATCTCTGTTACTATTAAGCTTCCTTGTAGGTCCCAAGTTAATTACGATGAATGCTTTCACTGAAGGTTTCGGAAGCTATCTTCAAAACTTTATTAGTGAGTCTTTACATATCAATATTTTAGGAGACAATGGCTGGATTAACGGATGGACTATCTTTTACTGGGCTTGGTGGATTGCTTGGGCACCTTTTGTTGGTTCTTTCATCGCACGGATCTCAAAGGGCAGAACCTTTAAGGAGTTTATCCTTGGCGTTACAGTAGCACCAGCATTAACCTCTGTGGTTTGGTTTGCCATTTTCGGCTCTATGAGCATTGATATGGTTGAAAAGCTCGGACTCGATAAAATGTCAGAAATTGCTACTGTTCCTGAAACGGCACTGTTCCAAGTGTTTGCTCAATATCCACTTGGAAAAATCCTTTCGGTTATCACCATCTTCCTGCTAATCACTTTCTTTGTAACATCCGCAAACTCAGCTACCTTTGTTCTAGGCATGTTTACTCAGCAGGGTGATTTAAACCCTTCAAACACTAAAAAGATAATCTGGGGGCTTACGCAATCCGCTTTAGCAACAGCTCTACTATTAGCTGGTGGATTATTGCCTTTACAAACAGCTTCAGTTATTGCAGCCTTTCCGTTTATCTTTATTATGATTTTCGCTATTATCTCACTCTTTAAAGCTCTTAAAGGAGAGAAAGTTTAATACAGGTGGAAATTTTAATTTAGAACTATTACAAATATAAAGAAAGCTAGAGACTGGTAGCTCTCTAGCTTTTCTTTTACTTAAATTACAAGCTATTCTAATAGTGTTTTTGAATAATTAGAAATGAATGGAAAGAAATAGCTGAATCATATTGACACCCATTGCTAAAGTTTGGTATTATAATGTAGTCGTAAATATGGAGAGTTGGTCGAGCGGCTGAAGGCACCGGTCTTGAAAACCGGCGATGTGCAAGCATCCCAGGGTTCAAATCCCTGACTCTCCGCCATATGACAAAGAGCTGAAACTAAAAATTAGTTTC
>JAAZGI010000196.1 GCA_012511315.1 Clostridium sp. | reverse complement strand
TATTTTTACGACAAAAAAAGTGCTGCCTGATGACAACACTCCGAAAAAGCAACATGTTACTCCCTCCGGCGGCATTATCCGCATCAGGTTAAGGGTCGAAGGCTAAACCTTCCTCTCAGCCTGCTATGTGCAAGCTCCCCTGTTTTTTTCTATTATAACACTGACTTCTTTTATTTCAATATAAGCTAAGTGTCCGTTTCATTAGGAATTGAATAAAAACTCTCTCGTTATAATCATTCCTTCCCTCCTTTTCCTTTAAAATTGTCACATTAGTACTCTTGCTCCATTGTTTTCTGTTAAAGTAATCCGACTTTCGGTTCACATAGGAGATAAATAATAAATTTAGTAAGGGCTTCTTTTTTTAGTTTAAAACCCATGATCTAAAATCCTTGGACTAAAAAGAAGGTCCACCTTTTCCTATTGAAAGTTGGAGATAAAAAAGCTCCAACCCTCATGGGTTGAAGCTTTTTTTCTATTTCTTATTCAAGCTAAAGTTTTTAGCACATTTTCAAAGCTAACTGTTTTTTAAAGTGCTTCGATGAGCTTATCTAAATCAGATTTCACTTTAGCAATGGATTCTTCAATCGGCTGGCCGTGGAATTCGGTTTCACCTAAAGAATCATATTTCATGCGACGGTCTTCTAAGAGTTCATTGTACTCTTTGAGACAACCACCACTCCAGCCATAACTTCCAAAGTAAATGGACTTGCGGTTCGTCACCTTCTTACGGCCCATTTCATCTAAAATCGACGCCATGGGTGGATACATTTTGTATTCGTAGGTCGGTGCTCCTACCACTAAGCCTTTGGATTCCAACGTATGCATTAAAACAGTCCCTGGATCCGTTTCTGGAACTTTGACCATAACAACGGGGACGTTCTTTTCTTCCAAGTAATCCTTGGCAATAAAAGCCATCCTTTCCGTGTTGCCGTACATGGAACCATACAAAATGGCAACCTGTTTTTCAGCATTACCCTTGCCATACTCCACGTAGCGTGCATAATCACCCATGACGCGCTCAATTAATTCTGGAGTATCCCAAATTAAGCCATGTCCTGGACAAATCATTTTTATTGGTAAATGTTCAATTTTCTTGGTTCCTCGAGCGACAAAGGGGGAGAAAGTATTTAAGACGGCAGCAAAGTACCGTAGCTGTTCCCGCTCCAAATGAGCTAAAGTTTCTTCATCGTTTTCTGACGCTAAATGTTTTTCCAAGGCACCAAATGAACCGAAAGCGTCACAGCTAAATAAGCAGCCAGTGCTTTCTTCAAAGGTCATCATGGTATCAGGCCAATGGATATTGGGTGTCTTTGTAAAGTGAAGCACTTTACCGTCCCCTAGATCTAGCTTATCGCCATCGGTCACTTCATTGATAACACCTTCAAAACCATAGAAAGCTCTGAGGGTTTCGGCTGATTCTTTGGTGCAATAAACTTCGAAATCAGAGTGCATTTCTTGGAAGCTTCGAATCCAACCGGTGTGGTCTGGTTCCATATGGCTAATCACCACGTAACGGATTGAATCTAGTTCCACATTTGCTTCCTCTAACATTTTATAAAGGGTTTCTGGCACTCCATCCCAGTCACCAACTCCGTCGATGATGGCTGTCTTTTCGCCTTTAACGATGTATGAGTTAAGCGTTACGCCATGTGGGATTTCCCACATACCTTCGAAAAGCATATCCCCTGCATTGAGGGACATCAGAGTAACATTGTTTGCAATTTCTCTAATCATAGGTTCCTCCATTTTATTATAAGTACTCTTATTTTAACATGAATTCTCTTGTCTGGTTCATTTTATCGAACTAACACTTGAAATGACGCTTTGTTAAACTAACTCGCACTCTTTTTACCAGCCAATTTTTTACTGCTGTTTTTTTTGCTACTTGTTGTTTTATCTAAGGTCTTGGTTTTTTTCACTTCACTTGAGTTGCTTTTATCTTTACTCTTTTGCGTTGACGTTTTTTCACCAGTCGTTTTTTCACCAGTCGTTTTTTTACTGGGACTCTTCTTTTTAGCTTTTGCTTTAGCTGGAACACCGTCGCCCAGCTGTTCTTTTAAAAATTGACCGGTGTAGGAGTCTTCTACTTGGGCGATCTCTTCAGGGGTTCCTGTAGCGATGATGGTTCCCCCTAGGTCGCCACCTTCTGGTCCTAAATCAATAATATAATCGCAAGCTTTAATCACGTCTAAATTGTGTTCAATCACAATGACCGTGTTCCCACCATCCACTAATCGCTGCAAGATATTAATTAACTTGCCCACGTCATGGATATGTAATCCAGTGGTTGGCTCATCTAGTATATAGAGGGTTTTTCCGGTGGACCGTTTGGATAATTCAGAGGCCAACTTGACTCGTTGGGCTTCTCCTCCGGAGAGCATGGTGGATGGCTGACCTAGTCGAATATAGGTTAAGCCCACATCCATTAAAGTTTGCAGCTTGCTGTGAATTCGGCTTTGGTTTTCAAAGAATGTATAAGCTTCTTCCACGGTCATATCTAACACATTCCAAATGTTCTTGCCCTTATATTTAATATCCAAGGTTTCCCGATTGTAACGCTTGCCATTACAAACTTCGCAAGGCACATAAACATCGGATAAGAACTGCATCTCAATTCGAATGATTCCATCCCCCGAACAGGCCTCACAGCGTCCACCTTTTACGTTAAAAGAGAAACGCCCCGGCTTATAGCCTCTGGCTTTAGCTTCCGGTGTGGAAGCAAAGAGAGCCCGAATCAAGTCAAAGACACCGGTATAGGTGGCAGGGTTTGACCGAGGGGTCCGACCAATCGGACTTTGGTCAATATCAATAATTTTATCAATGAATTCCGCCCCCAAAATATCCTTATGTTTACCCGGTAGAACTCGAGATTTATTCACCTTTCGGTTTAATCCCTTATAGAGCACTTCATTGACTAAGGTGCTTTTACCAGAACCCGATACCCCAGTCACTGCAGTCAACGTTCCCAATGGGAATTTTGCGTCGATTTTTTTTAAATTGTTTTCCTGAGCCCCCAACACTTCGATTCGTTCGGTAAACTCTGTGCGCCGAGCTTTGGGTAACTCAATCTTGCGCTTACCCGTTAAGTAATCAGCAGTAATCGATCGCTTGGCTCGTTTCACCTGAGCTAGGGTGCCTGCTGCAACCACTTCACCGCCGTGTTCCCCTGCTCCAGGACCAATGTCCACGATAAAGTCCGCGTTTTTAATGGTATCTTCATCATGCTCTACCACAACCACTGTATTTCCAGCATCCCGCAATTGCTTTAAGGTATCAATTAAACGATTATTATCTCGCTGATGTAAGCCAATACTTGGTTCATCCAAAATATACAGAACCCCCATCAAAGACGATCCTATTTGGGTCGCCAATCGAATTCGCTGTGCCTCTCCTCCCGATAGGGTTCCGGCACGGCGAGCTAGGTCTAGGTAATTTAAACCCACATTGGTTAAAAAGCTCAGTCGGGCGTGGATTTCATTGAGGATTTGCTCTGAGATGGTTTTGTCTTTTTCTGATAACACCAGCTGATTTAAAAACTCCAGCTCATCGGCGACTGATAAAGCGGTAAATTCCGAAATATTGATTCCGCCTACGGTTACCGCCAAGGCATCTGGGCTTAACCGTTGACCGTGGCATTTAGGACAAGGGTTATCGTTCATATACTGCTCCACTTCCTGCTTCATCCAGTCGGAGCCAGTTTCCATATAACGCCGCTTCAGGTTATTGATTTCTCCTTCCCAGGCGTGATTATAAACCCCTTGGGTGTAATTCTTTGTATAGCTAACCTTAACCTTCTCGCCATTGGTTCCATAGAGTAGAATCTGCTGGATCGTTTCTGGCAAGTCTTGGAAAGGCGTATTTAGCTTAAAGTTATAACGTTTGGATAAGGCTTTCAAAATACCCATACTCCAAGAGTTTTCTTTGAGTCGACCGTCCCCCCAAGAAGCAAAAGCACCATCGAGCATTGATTTAGACCGGTCTGGTATCACCAAGTCTTCATCAATCTCCATTAAGGTTCCAATCCCATCACAATGGTCGCATTTACCCCAAGGCGAGTTAAAGGAAAAGGTTCTCGGCTCAAGTTCGGCAATTCCCACTTGGTGGTCGGGACAAGCAAAATGCTCTGAGAAGAGTAAATCTTCTTGACCATCCACCGTAATAATAACCGAGCCTTCTCCCATCTTTAAGGCTTGTTCCAAAGAACCGGTTAAGCGAGTACGAATGTCTTCCTTAATAATTAAACGGTCAATCACCGCTTCAATATCGTGGCGTTGATTTTTTTCAAGGGTCACTTCTTCTTCCGTAATGTCGTAGAGGTTGCCATCAATCCGGGCACGGACAAAGCCACTTTTACGAATCGACTCAAGGATTTTATCGTGTTCGCCCTTACGGCCTCGAACCAATGGAGCCAAAATTTGAATCCGACTGCGCTCAGGCAAATCTAAAATCCGATCCACCATTTGGTCCACGGTTTGTTTCGTAATCTCTCGATTACAAACGGGACAGTGCGGAATCCCAATTCGAGCATACAAGAGTCTTAAATAATCATATATTTCAGTCACCGTACCCACCGTAGAGCGGGGGTTTCGAGACGTTGTTTTCTGATCAATGGATATGGCGGGCGATAGCCCTTCAATGGATTCCACATCCGGCTTATCCATACTGCCCAAGAATTGTCGAGCATAGGAAGACAAGGACTCCATATAACGTCGTTGTCCTTCTGCATATAATGTATCAAAGGCTAAGGATGTTTTACCCGATCCTGACAAGCCGGTGAATACCACCAGTTTATCTCTTGGGATATCTAAGTCAACATTTTTCAAGTTGTTAACCTTGGCTCCTTTGATGCTAATTTTATCTCTCATGATTTATTTACCGCTCCTTACTTTACTGAGTTCTCGTTTCAGATCAAACAACTCATCCCGCAAATAAGCGGCTTGTTCAAACTGGAGGTCTTTGGAAGCTCGCTTCATGTCAGCTTCCACTTTTTTTACCATCTTCTCTAAAGCCTTTACATCGTACTCCATCGCATCTGCTAAGGATCTATACTCGGTCATGTCTTCTGCCACCTTGGTGATCTCAATGACCTCTCGAATATCTTTTAAGATGGTTTGAGGTTCGATATTATGATCTACATTAAATTGGTGTTGAATGCCACGTCGACGATTGGTTTCATCAATGGCTCGCTTCATCGAACCTGTCATCCGATCGGCATACATGACAACTTTACTGGCTGAGTTTCGAGCGGCTCGTCCAATGGTTTGTATCATTGATGTTTCCGAGCGCAAGAAACCTTCTTTATCGGCATCTAAGATGGCCACTAAAGCAACTTCAGGAATATCTAGGCCTTCTCGCAGAAGGTTAATCCCAATTAAGACATCCACTCTGCCTAACCGCAAATCACGAATAATTCGCATCCGCTCCATGGTATCAATCTCAGAGTGCATGTAGGTGACTTTTACGCCTAAATCCTGGAAATATTTGGTTAAATCCTCCGCCATTCGTTTCGTCAAGGTGGTGACCAAAGTGCGGAAGCCCTTCTCAATGGTCTTATTAATTTCTGCAAACAAATCATCCATTTGGCCCTCAATGGGGCGAATAAACACTTCAGGATCCAACAGACCAGTCGGCCGAATGACTTGTTCAGCAATCACTTCTGACTTTTCTTTTTCATAGGGTCCTGGGGTAGCCGAAACAAATAAGACCTGATTAATTTTCTCTTCAAATTCTGGGAACTTCAGGGGCCGATTATCATAGGCGGCTGGAATTCGGAAACCATAGTCCACTAAGGACTTTTTCCGTGATTGGTCGCCGGCTTGCATAGCCCGTACTTGGGGCAAGGTTACGTGACTCTCATCAATAAATAAAAGAAAATCATCGGGGAAATAGTCGATTAAAGTATGGGGTGCCGTTCCCGGTGCGCGTCCATCTAAAATTCGTGAGTAGTTTTCAATCCCTGAACAATAGCCCATCTCTTGAATCATTTCTAAATCAAAATTGGTTCGCTGCTTTAAGCGCTGTGCTTCTAGGAGCTTATCTTCCGCGGTTAGTTCTTTTAAACGGGCATCCAGTTCCCGTTCGATTTGTTCCATAGCTGGGCGAAGTTTTTCCTCTGAGGTGGCAAAGTGAGAAGCCGGTCGAATAAAAATATGAGTCAATTCGTTTAGAATTTCCCCAGTTAAAATGTCAAATTCCCGGATTCGTTCCACTTCATCACCAAAGAATTCCACTCGAATGGCTTTTTCACTAGTAAAAGGTGGCACGATATCTAAAACGTCCCCTCTCACTCGAAAAGTTGAAGTGGTAAAATCCACATCATTGCGTTCAAATTGCATTTCAATTAATTTGCGAATTATATCATCCCGATCTCTCACCATGCCAGGACGCAAGGATAAGGACAGGTTTCGATATTCATCGGGGTTACCTAATCCATAGATGCAGGAAACCGAGGCAACAATAATAACATCCCGCCGCTCAAATAAAGAGTTGGTAGCAGAGTGCCTCAGTTTATCAATTTCATCGTTAATGGATGAGTCTTTCTCTATAAAAGTATCCGATGAAGCTACATAGGCTTCCGGCTGATAATAGTCATAGTAGGATACAAAGTATTCCACGGCTGAATCCGGGAAAAATTCGCGGAATTCGGAACAAAGCTGAGCCGCTAGGGTTTTGTTATGAGCTAACACCAAGGTTGGACGCTG